>JBBRTC010000016.1:0-39575 GCA_038244765.1 Candidatus Nanopelagicales bacterium
CGGTGGCGTTGCGCTCGGTCGGTGTGATCCCCAGCACGGCGAAGATGATCTCAACCAGGTACCCAGCGGCGACCATGGTGAGGTAAAACGTCCAGAGTATGAACAGCATCATCCGGGTGCCGTAGTACTTCCGGTAAATCACCAGGATCGGCAAGATGATGAGGTCAGCGAAGATGAAACTAATCACGCCGCCGAAACTGATCCCGCCGTTCCACAACACCGCCGCCAGGGGGACGTTTCCGATGGAGCAGACGAAACTGAGCACTGCTACGACCGGCCCGATGATGGGTCCCCAGATCTTGGACCAGAACGGTTGATCGGTCAGGAACAGCGAGTTCCAGAAGGTGTCTGGTACCCACGCCGCGACGGCACCGGCGATGAGCAGCCCGATGATGATGTCTCGAATGACTGCGGCCCACTCCATTACGAACACGTGGGAGACCGAGGTGAACCCGGCGGGTGATCCCAGCCGACGCCACATGTTGCCCTCACCGCCGATGCTCATATCCATCGCCGCGTGGCCTTCCATCGAACCCGTCAGACCACGTTCTGACTGGACCTTGGCGTCGTCGAGCAGCCTTTTTCGTAGGAACAGGCGAAACAGCAGGGCCACCAGGATGATCATGATCGGTCCGCCGACGAACTCGCCGAGGGTGAATTGCCAGCCCAGCAGCAGCGCCATGATGATGCCGAGTTCGATGACCAGGTTGGTCGAGGCAATCTCGAAGGCCATCGCTGCGGTGAAACTCGCGCCTTTTCGGAACAGAGACCGCGCCAAGGCCACAGCGGCATAAGAGCAGGACGAGGACGCCGCGCCCAGGCCGGTCGCGATGGTCAGGGTCTTCGCTCGCTCGTCACCGAGCAGTCGGATGATGTCGGATTTGCGCACCACCGCCTGCACCAGCGCGGACAGGGCGAAGCCCAGGATCAAGGCCCAGAGGATCTCCCAGGTCATCGACGCGGACACCGCCAGCGCGTCCCGCACTTCGTCCCACACGGCCACAACTCACCTCCGCCATCAGCCACGCTACGCGCACTCGCTGACTCGGGGCATCCATCTTCTAGTGGTGGTGCGCCCACCTGGCGGCAGTCGGGGCAGAACTTCGCTGCCCGAGAACTCACACGTCGATGCCGAACCCCTCAGGTGACGTCGAATTCTTGCCACATGCCGTTTGCGTAGTGGTTGGCCAGGTTGCACAGCAACTCGTAACGACCCGGGGCCATGGTCATCGTGGTCCAGCCCACTGTTCGGGCCGTGATCCCTTCCCCGGTGCCCGCCGCGCAGGGCGCGGAAGCCTCGCCGAGGCTGCCAGTTTCGGCGACCTTGCCATCCGAATCAGGCACTCGCTGCCCAACGGTCTGACCGTCGGCGAGGGGCAGGATGACCAGTTCGTGCGTGCGCCAACCCATGTTGTTCACGACGAAACTCGTCGGCCCGCTCGGGACGCTGACCAGGCTGGAGCGGAGCATCATGTGGGTCCCGAGTGGGGCCGTGCCGCTCATCATCGACGTGAGGCCCATGTCCCCGAGCATCACCTGCACCGTTGTTCCGGGCTGAGTCGCCGGGGCCGAACACGTCAACTGGGAGTAGTGGTAGGCACCGTTACCGCCCATCATCCCCGACGCGGTACCGCCCATCATCCCGGGCCCTGACGTCTGAGTCGTCGAACCCGAGCATCCCGCGAGCAGCAGCACCAACCCGGCGAGGAGCAAACCTCGACGTGCGTCGATGGTCTGGGGAGTCGTCACCCTTCGAGTACATCACAGTCGACCCTGACGAAAGCCCACAAGGCGTCATGATCAGGGACACGCGAGGACTGCGAGTCGCAGCGCAATTGCCGGCTAATGATCGGCGCCGCACGGAGCCCGGTCGAATGCGTCAGGATGGCATAGGCACAAGCGAGGTCCCTCAACGTCTGCAGCCGTGCCCCACCCTGCGAGTGCGGCTTTCGTTCGCCTTCCGGTCGAGTTTCTCGGCCGGATAGTTGACTCGGTCGAGGGGGCCCCATGTGACATACATGGAGGAAATGGAGTTAGCGGCCGAGGTGGGCTCGTAGGGCGGGGCTCAATCCGGCGGCGAGTCCGGTCGCCGACATCAGCAAAATGATCACCGCACCGAAGCGCACAAAGTCGGTGCCGCTGAGCAACGTCCATCCCACGATTAAGCCAAACATTTGCGCCACCACGAACGGCGCCCGCGCGAACCCGCGACCATCGATCAAGCCTCTGAGGACCAGAAACAGTCCGCCCGCGAAGATCAGATAAATAGCAACTTCCACCGGCCACGCGGAAATCGTTCCCGGCGTACGAATCGCCGCCACCGCCACGCTGATCGCATAGACCACGACGCCAAGGGTTTCCAGGGCGGCAATCGCAATCGCGACGCGTACCTGAACCAATCGCCCGGTCGGCGGAGGCTCGAGGCCCGAATCCACCTTCCCGGTCGAGTCAACTACGTCATTCGGTTTACCCGACGCGTCAGGTGCGTCGTCCTTGGGTGTGCGAGCCACAGGGCCGACCCTAACCTCGACCCGTACGCTAACCACGTGCGCGTCCTGCTCGTCGTCAATCCCAATGCAACGGCCACCACCGCCCGGGGCCGCGAAGTCGTCGTGCATGCACTGTCCGACGATCACGACGTTGAAGTCGTCGAAACGAACCACCGTGGACATGCGATCGAGTTGGGTGCGCGTGCCCGAGCCGAAGGTCGCGAATTGGTCATCACACTTGGTGGCGACGGCACCATCAATGAGGTTGTCAACGGCATGTTGGGCGATGCCGGGCCTGGCGACGATGTCCCGCTGTTGGCCACAGTCCCTGGAGGCAGCGCCAACGTGTTCGCGCGCTCGCTCGGACTACCGGCGGACGCGATTGAAGCGACGGGGGAATTGCTCGATGCTGTACGGCACAAGCGAGTGCGCACAATTGGGTTGGGACAGGCAGATCAACGTTGGTTCTGCTCCAACGCCGGGGTCGGCCTCGACGCAGAAATCATCGAGGCGATGGAATCGCGGAGGGCCAAGGGTCAGCGGGCGACAACGGCACGGTACGTGTCGACAACACTTCGGCACTACTTCACCGGAACTGATCGCCGTACGCCCGCACTGACACTTACGCGACCGGGACAGTCACCCATCGAAGGCATCTTCGTCGCACTCATCCAAAACACGTCACCGTGGACGTACTTCGGTCCGATTGCCCTTGACCCCTGCCCGCGCGCGTCGTTCGACGCTGGGTTGGACCTTTTTGGCGTCCGCCGTCTCGGTGTCGTGTCGACGTTGCGCTACACCCGTCGGATGGTCATGGCCAGTCGTGGACCTGCCAGTGGTCCCGGACTAGTGACCTTGCATGATGCGACTCAGTTGACGCTGACGGCCTCTCGACCCACTCCCCTGCAGGTCGATGGTGACAGTTGCGGTCGGGTCGAGGAAGTCGTGTTTCGCTCGGTGCCGTCGGCCCTGCGTGTGCTGGTCTAGATCGCTGCAGCCGACTGAAAGCGAGCGTTAGCCGGCCAACTCGCCTCTGTTCGAATCCACAAGGCGCGCGTGTTCGACGACGAGCTCAACGAATCGTTGCGGGTCGTATCGATGTGGCTCGTGACCGGCGCCGGGAAAAATGACTAGCCGGGCCTCAGGCAGTAATTCCAAAGTCGAATGCGCGTGGGCTACCGGGATGATCGGATCGCGGTCACCCCAAATCAACAACGTGGGGATGCGGGGTGCGCCTGCCAACTTCTCGCGGGCCGACACTCGCTGTCCCGAAACGCCGACGACTTCGCGCAGAGTGGCCAGAAAAGCCGTACGTGCGGCCGGTTCGGCCAACCTGCTCAGCGTGTCGAGAGAGTCGTCAGAGAGAAAACTGGGACAGAGACCGACGCGCGACAAGGTTCGACTCACGAAATCGACGGCCGCGACCGTACGCGGATGAGCGATGAGCGGGAGGACAAGTTCGGCTCCGGGTAGAGATGCGGCCCGCAGCAGCGGAAAGGTTTCCCGCCCAAGTCCGCCACTGGCGACGAGTACGAGTCCGAGGCACCGCTCAGGGAATTGGTAGGCAAATTGCATCGCGATTCCGCCACCTAGGGAGTGCCCCACCAGCAGGCAGCGATCGTGCCCAAGGAACTCAAGCAGGTCGCGTACGCAACAAGCCAAGGCCCCCAAGCTGTAGTCCCCGCCTGCGCCACCAGCGCCGCGTGATTGCCCATGACCCGGAAGATCGAGGACGACCACATGCAGCCCGGACTCCTCGAAACCGGCAATGGCCGGGTCCCAGCCCGCGCTCTCGGCGCCGATTCCGTGGATGAGCACCGTCACCGGTCCACGCCCCGGGATATCCCGATAGGCGAGTTCCTGGCCGTAAAGCGTCACTCGTTGCAGCGGGGACTTCAGTGCCGGCTTCGAGCGACCTCGCGGTGCGCGCTGACTCATCATTCTCCTACTCGCCAGTAACCTACGATTGCGTAAGTTACTGGCGTGGCCTCCCGGTGTCAAACAGGTCATCTTGGGCGTGTTGACGTGCGACCCCTCCGTATTCCGCCGGTTCGTGTGATGAATGCGACAGCCTCGAGGGTCCCGGAACCGGTCAAAGCCCTTGCCTCTCCGCACCGGGCATGCGAGTCTCCTCAAGTCGTATGCCCCGATCGGGTGTGCGACACCCCAATGACCCGGAACCGGGCCGATATTCGGCCCGGACGTCGTACGCCCTGGCTCGTGACCACATTCACAAGCCGAGGTGCTCGACTCGATGACTACCGCGTCATCGTCCGTCCCCAGGGGGTCAGCACCGTCGCTCTCCCCAGCGACGTTCGAGGAGGACTTGATGGATTGGCGTCACCAGGCCGCGTGCCGTGACGAGGACCCGGAGCTGTTCTTCCCGATCGGCAATACCGGCCCTGCGCTGCTGCAGATCGAGGAGGCTCGCGCCGTCTGCAATCGCTGCGATGTCATTGAATCCTGCCTCCAGTGGGCGCTTGAAAGCGGACAAGACGCTGGCGTGTGGGGCGGGTTAAGCGAGGACGAGCGTCGTGCGCTCAAGCGTCGTAACGCACGCGCCCGCGCCCGGGCCCTGTAAAGCACGGTCAGCCTTTCTATCAGGTCGGGCTACTGCGGAATTGGTATTTCGAGTCGAGCCCGCGTTCCCGGATGTTGGTCCGCACCTTGGTCATCTCGGTCGCGGGCAGCGATAGCAAAAGTGCCCCGGAGATCATCCACAACGAGGGTCTGCACAATTTGGAGCCCCAGTCGACCGATGAGTTTGGGTCCGTCGCTTGAACCGAATCCCACACCGTTGTCGACTACATCCACAACGATGCGGGCATCCTCGCGGCGCGGTGTCAAAGTCACTACCCCCCCACCGACTTTCGTGAGTCCGTGCTCTACCGCGTTTTGCAACAATTCCGTGAGGGCCATTGCGAGTGGGGTCGCAATGCGCGCAGGCAGAACGCCAAACGTCTCTGTGCGGCGGACATCGACCTCACCCCCAACACCCGCTGACATCTCGTGCACCAAGACGATAACCCGGTCAGCGATCTGGTCGAAGTCGACATCTTGATCTAGCGAATGCGACATTGCTTCGTGAACGACTGCGATCGCCGCGACGCGGCGTTCTGCTTCTTCAAGCGCTTCGCGCGCCTCCGGGACATCGACACGTCGTGCTTGGAGGCGTAGCAATGCCGCCACGGTTTGCAAATTGTTCTTCACTCGATGATGTATCTCGCGGATGGTGGCGTCCTTCGTCAACAAGTCGCGTTCTCTGCTGCGAAGGTCGGTAACGTCGCGCAGAAGAATTAGCGCCCCCGCAAATGATCGGTCGCGTCGAAGCGGGAGACCTCGAATTGTGACGGTGGCGCCTGGGCTTTCAAGTTCGGAGTAGCCCGAGGCACGCCCGCTCGTCACCACCGCGACACTCTCGTCGATTGGTCCAGGGCGGCGAGCGAATCGGGCCACCAACGACTGCATCTCTGCGCCCACGATTTCGACCTGTACGCCGATTCGGTGCAGAGCAGACGCGGCGTTTGGACTGGCGAACACCACAGTTCCGTGCGAATCCAGGCGCACTAGTCCGTCGCCTACACGCGGGGGTGCGCCGGTGATCGAGATTCCCGCCGGATCGGGAAAGGAGCCTTCGGCGATCATCTCGGCCAAGGCATCGGCCGATTCCAAGTAGACCTCTTCGAGTCGACCAATTGGCGTTGTCGACAAGTCGCTGTGACGGGCGATCACCGCCACAACGCGCTCGGAGTGCCAAACCGGAATTGCCTCGCGTGCGATCGGGATGTGAGTTTTGAGGGCATCGCGATCGGCGACCACCGACCGAGTGGCCAAGGCTCGATCGAGGAGCGGCTCTCGGCCTCGAGGTGCGTAACTGCCCACGACGTCGTGGGGCAACGTCGTACGGCCGGTCGTGGGGCGCACTTGGGCCGCCGCGACGAAGCCACCGTCGTTCCAGGTCGGCAACCACAGCACGAGATCGGCGAAGGCCAGGTCAGCGAGCAACGTCCACTCACCGACGACCAATTGAACATGGTCTCGGGCGGCGGCACTGAGATCGGTCCGCTCGATGGACAAACTCGTCAGACTGGCCACGGCGAGACAGTACGCCGGTGAGGCTGGTTGTCCCGACATCCACGCGCGTTGGGAGGATGCGGAGGTGACGGACGATCTTGGCGCTCAAACCTCGCGAACGCGCGAGCTCATCGCCCGCGATGCTCGCTCGGTCTGGCATCCCTTTACCCAGCATCAGATGTGGGCCGATGACTCGCCAATCGTGGTCGACCGCGCTGAAGGCGTGTGGTTCTGGGACACCGACGGTCGTCGCTACCTCGATGGCGCGTCGAGTTTGTGGGTCAATGTCCATGGTCATCGCACGCCAGAAATCGACGCTGCAATTCGTCGTCAACTTGAGCGACTTGACCACACCACATTTCTCGGCATGACACACGAACCCGGAATCGTATTGGCCGAAAAGCTCCTCGCAACCGCGCCGGCTGGTTTGACCAAGGCTTTCTTCGGTGGGGACGGGGCCTCGTCAGTTGAGGCCGCGATAAAGATGGCCTTCCAAGCCGCCGCTCAGCGCGGTCAAGAACGACCGCTCTACGTTCATGTTGCCGAGGGCTACCACGGTGACACTTTGGGCGCCGTGAGTGTCGGTGGCATCGAGTTGTTCCATCACACCTATCGACCGATCTTGCTCGACACACGGCTGATCTCCTCACCGGGACATCTCGCCGATGGTCAGTCGCGTGCCGATCGAGCCCAGGAGGTACTTCGGGAACTCGCTGAGTTGCTTGAGCGCGAGGGCGATCGGGTCTGCGCGATTGTCGTGGAACCAATGGTGCAAGCGGCCGGCGGAATGTTGACGCACGACGGAAGCTTCCTTGTCGGCCTGCGGGCACTGTGCGATCAGTTTGGTGCGTTCTTGATCTGTGACGAAGTGGCCACCGGGGTGGGGCGTACGGGTCAAATGTGGGCGAGCGAGCACGCCGGGATATCCCCGGATTTGTTGACCTGCGGCAAGGGTCTCACCGCGGGCTACTTGCCGCTGTCGGCCGTACTCGCTAGCGACGACGTCTATGAGTCGTTCCTCGGTACGCCGGCCAGCGGTCGTACCTTTTTCCACGGACACTCCTACACCGCGAATCCCCTCTGTGCGGCGGCCGCGATTGCCAACTTGGACCTGATGGCGACCAATGGGACGGTCAAACATGCTGATCGCGTCGGCGAATTGATGGGCCAGTGGCTTGCGCCGCTGGAGGATGTCGAGGGAGTACGAGAAATTAGACGAATCGGCACGATGACGGGTATCGAGGTCGACCCACGCGGCGACAGAACCGGATTTGAGATCTGCCAGGAGGCGCGTCGCCACGGCGTATGGATCCGACCGCTCGGAGACGTCGTCGTCCTGATGCCGATCCTTGCGATTGCCGATGACGACTTGCATCTACTAGTGGACGTCGTGAGTAACGCCGTGCGAACCGTAGTCGGGTAGTTGGACAGTGTCTCCTAACAAGTTGACGCACAATGAGTGGCTGGACGCCCTGGCTGAACAGCGTCGCGCCGATGGCTTGCGCAGAACTCTTGCTCCACGCCAGCCTGATGACGCAGCGCTTGACCTCGCCGGCAATGACTACCTCGGACTTTCGCGACATCCCCTCGTTGTTGCCGCAGCATCCAAGGCGGCGCAAACATGGGGGGTGGGTGCCACAGGTTCGCGACTTGTGAGCGGGTCTACGACGGTCCACGCCGAACTGGAAGAGGAGCTCCGCGCATTCTTGGGTCACGAGAAAGCTCTCGTGTTCGCCTCCGGGTATGCCGCCAACCTGGGGGCAGTCGTGGCGTTGAGCGGACCAGAGAGTCTGATCGTGAGCGACCAACTCGTCCACGCATCACTCGTGGACGCGTGCCGTCTGAGTCGGGCCCGCGTCGTCGTTACCCCCCACCGCGATGTCGACGCTGTCGAGCACGCTCTCGTCCAACGCTCAGAGTCGCGCGCGATCGTGTTGACCGACGCAGTCTTCAGCGTTGACGGCGATGTGGCACCGCTCGCCGAATTGGTGAGAGTGACTTCGCAATACGATGCGGTCTTGATCGTCGACGAGGCGCACTCACTCGGCACGGTAGGTCTCGGTGGCCGTGGCGCATTGTCTGACCTCGGCTTGACTGGACTCGACCACGTGGTCACCACCATCACTCTGTCGAAGTCCCTGGGGGCGCAAGGTGGAGCGGTGATCGGTTCCGCACGCACCATCGATCACCTGATCGACCAGGCGCGCGCGTTCATCTTCGATACCGCCCTGGCTCCAATGACCGCCACGGCGGCGCTCGCCGCTTTGCGGGTCCTCGGCGAGCATCCCGAACTCGCGAGCAACGTACGCGCACGGGCGGCAGACCTTTCCCGCATCGCTGGGGACTTGGGCTTCGAGACGAGTTCTCCAGCTGCGGCGGTCGTGTCGATCCGGATTGGCGATCCAGTCCTGGCCGTCGACGCGACCCGGGTCTGTGCCGATCACGGTGTCCGGGTCGGATGTTTCCGACCACCATCGACACCCGATGCGTATGCACGGCTTCGTTTGACCGCTCGAGCTGACCTCACGACCGAGGATCTTGCACGCGCTTCCGGCGCTCTGGACGCCGCGAGCAAATTCCTCCACGCCGATTCGAGGACGTCCTGGTGAGCGTGCTCATCGTGACAGGTACGAGCACCGGAGTCGGCAAGACGATTGTGACCGCGGCGATCGCGGCATTGGCTGCCGATCGCGGCACTCGCGTTGCGGTGATCAAGCCAGCGCAGACCGGGGTGGAAGCGCACGACCATGGAGACATCGATGACGTACGCCACCTGACCGGGCTGACAGACGTCTATGAATGGTCACGCTTCGAACTGCCGCTCGCCCCCGCGGCAGCCGCGCGACATAGCGCCGTGAGTCCACCAGACCTCCACGACATGGCGGCCCGCATTGCCTTGATGACCAGCGAATACCGACTTGTCCTCGTCGAGGGTGCCGGTGGGCTCCTGGTGCGCTTCGACGAAGACGGGGCCACGATTGCCGATCTCGCAGCCGAGTTGGGCGCGCCAGTCCTCGTGGTCTGCCACCCAACTCTCGGCACGCTCAATCACACCGCGCTGACACTGGAGGCGCTCGCTCACCGAGGCCTGCAGTGCGAGGGAGTGGTCATCGGCGCGTGGCCCGAAGAACCTGATCTGGCCTGCCGCAGCAATATTCGCGATCTTGAAATGCTGAGTGCTCGACCACTGGCCGGCGCGATCGAGGCGTACGCCGGACTAATGAGCCCGGCGGCGTTTCTTCAAGCGGCTCGCGTCGGGTTGGGTCCCAGCCTCGGTGGCATCTTTGATGCGGCAGACTTCCGACGACGATGGCAACCCCACGGATGGAGCACCGCGTGACGACAACGGCCGACGATCGAGATGTTGCAACGGCAGGGGCCGCGGGCGACATCCTCGTTACGGCTCGATCACGGGTCCTTGACCACGGACTCGGCCTTTCTGAGACCCAGATCTTGGACGTGCTCGAGCTTCCCGACGATCGGATGCCCGCGTTGCTCGCACTAGCCCATGCGGTTCGCGTGCGATGGTGTGGGCCGGAAGTCGAAGTCGAAGGAATCGTCTCGGTAAAGACCGGCGGCTGCCCGGAGGACTGTCACTTCTGTTCGCAGTCTGGGCTGTTCTCATCTCCCGTTCGATCGGCGTGGCTCGATATTCCATCGTTGGTGAAAGCCGCGATCGATACAGCCGCGAGTGGAGCCTCTGAGTTTTGCATCGTCGCGGCCGTTCGCGGACCCGACGAGCGCCTGATGGCCCAGATGCGTGAAGGTGTCGCGGCTATCAAAGACGCGGTCGACATCAACGTCGCTGCGTCCTTGGGCATCCTGAGTCAAGAGCAAGTCGACGATCTCGTCGAGATGGGCGTCCACCGTTACAACCACAACTTGGAAACAGCGCGCTCCTATTTCCCAGCGGTTGTCACGACACACACATGGGACGAGCGGATGGAGACCATCGAACGCGTACGCGCAAGCGGCATGGAGGTGTGCTGCGGTGGCATCGTCGGCATGGGCGAATCGCTGGCACAGCGGGCCGAATTCGCGGCGCAGTTGGCGACCCTTGAACCCCATGAGGTGCCGCTGAACTTCCTCAATCCTCGACCCGGTACGCCATTTGGGGACCTACCGGTGCTGTCGGCGCCGGACGCGTTGCGCACGATTGCCGCGTTCAGACTCGCACTTCCTCGAACGATTCTCCGATTCGCCGGCGGTCGTGAAATCACCTTGGGCGACCTCGGCACGCGCGATGGGCTGCTTGGTGGGGTCAACGCCGTGATCGTTGGCAACTACCTCACGACGCTGGGTCGGCCAGCCACCGACGACCTTGAGATGTTGCGGGAACTTTCCATGCCGGTCAAGGCGCTTTCCAGCACACTGTGACCACCAATCCAGCGTCGGCTCTTGTGATCCGACCGATCGCCGACGATGAATACGACGCCGTTGGAGACCTCGTTGTGCGGGCGTACTCCGACGCCGGACATCTCGATCAGGATCATGGTTACGACGTAGTGCTGCGCGACGTACGCGCTCGGGCCGCCTGCGGTCCGGTTCTGGTGGCAACCCCGGCCGCGGACCCGTCAACGATCCTTGGATCGGTGACGATTTGTCCGCCTGGCACGTTGTACGCCGAAATCGCCCGGCCGGACGAGACAGAGTTTCGCTTTCTTGCAGTTGATCCCGCGGCGTCACGCCGAGGGGTCGCGACAGCGCTCGTCGATGCGTGTATTGATCACGCGCGATCACTAGGTCATCGGGCACTTGTGCTTTCCGTCATTGACTGGAACGAACCCGGCCATCGGCTCTATCGGAACATGGGTTTCCTACGGGCTCCCGAGCGAGACTGGGTGCCGATTCCCGAGATTCGACTTTTGGTGTCGGAACTTAAACTACGAATGCGGACATGACCTCGGCGTATTGCCCGCTGTGCGGGGTCGAACACGTCGGGGCTGATGTGCACCCCGAGTGCGTTGTCGCACTTGAGTTAGAACCGCCGCGCTATTGCGCACAGTGTCGCCGTCGGATGGTCGTGCAAGTCACGCCGCGCGGTTGGCGCGCCACGTGCTCGGAACACGGCACAACCACATCGGCGTAGTGAAACTCGCGTCGATCACCGGTGCTGGAGTGCAGTTAGCTGACGAGCCCTAAGCGACGAAGTTCGACCGTCAGGTCGTGAGGGCTCGTCGATGCAGCCATTGCTGCATCGAGGGTGATAACGCCATCGCGGAACAACGTGCACAAGTGCTGATCGAAAGTCTGCATCCCGTAGTAACTGCCCTCGGCGATCAATGAGTTGATCGTGGCTGTCTTGTCTGGATCGGAGATTGCATCGGCGATACGGCCGGTATTGACGCAAATCTCGATCGTGACGCAGCGACCGAGGCCATCGGCCCGAGGCACGAGCCGCTGACACAAGATGCCACGCAGCGAGCCGGCCAAAGCGAGGCGTACCTGCTTTTGCTCGTGGGGCGGGAAGAAGTCGATGATGCGCGCAATCGTTTCCTGCGCATCGGCCGTGTGCAGCGTCGACATGACGAAGTGACCGGTCTCGGCTGCCGATATAGCCGCTTTGACAGTTTCCACGTCGCGCATCTCGCCGACCAAAATGACGTCTGGGTCTTGTCGCATGGCGGCACGCAGCGCGACTGAGAAGTCGTTGGTATCGACGCGTACTTCACGCTGGTTGATCATGCCGCGACGATCGTGATGAAGAACCTCGATCGGGTCCTCAATAGTCACGATGTGCACTTCGCGCTGCGCATTGATGTGATCCACCATGCCGGCCAACGTTGTTGTCTTACCGGAACCGGTGGGGCCGGTGACGAGGACGAGGCCGCGCGGTTCGAGCGCCAGATCGGCGACAACGGGCGGTAGTCCAAGGTCGCTCAGCGGGATAGCTCCGATGGACACACGACGGAATACCAAGCCAGCCGCTCCACGCTGACGGAATACGTTGACACGAAACCGTCCAACGCCGGGCATGGAGTACGCAAAGTCCGCCTCGTTGCTGCGGTGGAACTCTTCAACCAAGTCGGGTCGGAGGACCTCGCGCACCATGTGCTCGGTGTCGTCAGAGGACAACTCACTAGCCTGCAATTTCCGCAAACGCCCATCGATGCGTACTCGAGGAGCGGAACCAACTTTGCAATGCAAGTCGGACCCACCGGACTCCACGAGGGCGCGGAGGAACGGTTCCACCGATTGAAACACCGGAGCGTTGGTGAGCGGAGGAACGGCAACGTGATCGCTCTGGTCCTCGCCGTCAACGTCGTAGTCACCCAGTTGGGCGCTATTGGGAAGGCTGGAGTGATCCAACCCAGCAACAACCTCATCTGGTGTCGTGAATTCGGCCAACATATTCAGCGGATCATCGCCGAGTGTTTCGGGCAGGTCGACGTCGAGCAAGAACTCAGTCGCGCTATCCACTTCGGCAGGTGTGGTGACTGAGGTCGGAGCGGACTCATCGAGCGGCATATGGGTGAGGCCGGCGAGGACGGATTTGTATCGGCTCGACTCGGACTCTTCGCTCGTACGACGGTGACCGCCTTGCGGGGCATCGTGGTCGCCGCTCTCGCCATGGGGGCCAGCGCCTGATCGATCCTCTGAAGAGACCGGGGCAGGCGTGAAGATGATGTCACTCACGAGGAATACATCGGCCCGCTTGCTCCCATGCTTAAACGCTGCGGGCAGACATACCCACTTCACCCACGTGGCCTAACGAATTGGCGGCCAACTGACGAGCGCCGGGTGCCTCAACCCCCCCTCACGCCTCCTGCGCACTTTCAACGAGGGAACCGTGAGCTAGGTGAGGGTGAGAAGAGTGTCGCCCTCTTGGACCACATCGCCTTCGGCAACCTTGAGTTCGGCGACGGTTCCGTCGGCTTCGGCCAACACCGGGATCTCCATTTTCATCGATTCGAGAATCACCAACGTGTCCCCCTCAGCCACCGAGTCGCCAGGAGCGACGATGACTTTCCAGACGTTGGCGACCATTTCCGCTTGGATTTCGGTAGCCACCGGACTCCTTGGTGTGCTCGCAATTCGATGTCAGATCATGCGGGTGCGTTCGCCATCCTGGCACGCATTGCCCTAACGGCGGGCGATGATTCGCGAGACCACGCCGGTGTCGTAGCTGCCGGCTGCGAATTCGGGGTCCGCAAGTACCTCCGCAAGAAACGCCGCGTTGCACTGCGGACCGATCACCTCGATACCGTCGACGGCGATTTGGGCACGTAGTCGCGCTTCGTCGCGGTCCGCCCCCCACACGACAATCTTTGCGAGCAGCGGGTCGTAGAACGTCGAGACGGTGTTCCCCTCGGTATAGCCAGCATCAACTCGTACGTCGGGACCCGCGGGCATGACCCACGAAGTGATCGTTCCCGGGCGGGGCAAGAACCGCAAGGAGTCTTCGGCGTACAGCCGCATCTCAATGGCGTGCCCCTGGCTGTTGACCGCAACTGCCGGGTCGAAAGTTGGCGGCAACCCCGAAGCGATCCGCAATTGCTCTTCGACGAGATCGAGACCCGTCACCATCTCGGTCACCGGATGCTCGACTTGCAGCCGCGTATTCATCTCCAGGAACACAACCTCGTCTCGGTCGACGTCGTACAGGGTCTCGACCGTCCCGGCGTTGCGATAGGACACTGCCGTGCCAGCTCGGATCGCCAACGCTGACAACCGATCGACCAAGTCAGGTGTGATATTTGCGGGCGGGGATTCCTCAATCACTTTTTGGTGACGCCGCTGAACTGAACAATCGCGTACGCCCAACGCGACCACCTGTCCGTCGGCGAGCCCGAGGATTTGAACTTCCAGATGGCGGGCACGTTCGACGTAGCGCTCGAGGATGAGTCCCGGATCGGAGAAGAACCGTTCCGCTCTGCTGCGTGCCGTGTCGTACGCCGCACGCAATCCTTCGTCATCAAAAGCCGCTGACATGCCAATCCCACCCCCACCGGCAGTGGCTTTGACCATGACGGGGTATCCGATCTCCCTGGCCATGGCCACCGCGGCAGCAACGTCGGGCAGGGCCTCCAGCGAACCGGCCGCGATCTCGACCCCTGCCTCGGCCATCAGTTTGCGCGACTTCGCCTTGTCGCCCATGGCTCGCATGGCGTTCGGGTCTGGACCCACCCACACGATCCCGGCGTTGGTGACAGTCTCCGCGAAGTCGGCGTTTTCGGAAAGGAATCCATAGCCCGGATGAATCGCCTGAGCGCCGTAGTGAACGGCGATGTCGAGGATCCGTTCCGCGGCGAGATAACTCGTGGCGGGAGCGGGATCACCCAAACCGACGACGGCATCAGCCTCCCGCGCGTACGGCAAATCGGTGTCCGCGTCGCTCGCAACCGCCACGGTACGAATGCCGAGGCGCTTGGCGGTACGAATGATTCGTCGAGCAATTTCGCCGCGATTCGCAACTAGCAAAGACTCCATCACAACTGCAGTCTGTCGCGTGGCCCGAGATCGAGAGTGCCGAACCTAGAGAATCCCGGTACGACGTTTCACGATGCGCGTCAATGTGTCGACGACCGCGGGATCGTATTCACTGGCGATACCCATATGGAGTCGCTCGACTGCCTGCAACATTCGGTCTGATTCAAGCGATGCACCAACAAGGTCGTCGTAGTCGTTACAGGCCCGAATGATGCGACTCTCCACCGGGATGGTGTCGTCGTAACGCCCATGCCCGGGGTAGTAAGAATCCGCCTGACGCTCCACGACCTGGGCGACGTGATCGAGCACGCCAGTTTGTCGGATCACTGCAGACCCCAGCCCGGCAATGGTTTTTGCCGACGCGGCCGACGTCATCAACGTTGAGCCACCTGGGATGGGTTCTTCGAGGGACAACTGCCCGATGTCATGCATCAAGGCGGCGTACTCCAACTCACGCACGTCGCTTTCGGACAAACCCATCTCGATGCCCACAGAGACAGCGAGTCGACTGACCCGTCTCGCATGGCCGGTCTCGGTATATCCCCCGACCTCGGTGACACGGGACAGAGCCCGGATCGTCTGCAAGTACGTCGATTGAATGTGCGCGTACCGACGGAACGAGAACTGCGTCAGTGCCAACGGAATCACGAAGATCGGTACGGCGACCCAACCCATCGAAGGCATGGCAAGTGCGGTCAGGACTGCCGTCGCGCCCGTTGCAGCGTTAATGCCCAGCATCGCACGAATCTCGTCGATGATCGCCTGGTTGTAGGGCGCTCTATCAGTTGCCGCGCGTACGAGAGCGGCCAGGATCGAATCCAGGAGCAAGGCAAGGAGCGACACCGCGGTCATCAGCAGGGCCACGAAGAAGGTCGTTTGGCGACCTACCCAGTCAGACTCCAGGTACGGCCGGAAACACGCGGCCACACAACCGACAATGATGATGCGACGAGCCAGGTCGTCGATCGGAATCGGACGACGTCCAGCCATCCGAAAGACAACACCAATCAAACTGCCGACCGCAGTCACCGCAACCACCTGCGGAACCGCGTAGGTCAGGGGCGTTCCCCCGATGGCCGGAAGTAGCGCATAGGCGAGACATAGGGCGGTGGCGATCGGAGCAGTGTCGCGACCACCGGGCATTCGGATTCGGAAAACCTCACCGATGGCGATAAAGAGGACGAACAGCAACGCAAACCGACCCTGCTGAACACCCTGATCGGGCAGGATCGCTACCGAAACGATGGCGCCCAGGGCGGCGGCCGCGATTAGCGCGGTTCCGCCTCGCGGTGCGTTGGCGAGTTGACCTCGCTGATCGCTCATCGCTGCTCACCACGCTGACGGCTCGATGCATCGGAATCGCTGACCTGCGTGGGTCGCGGCGCCGCCGCAGCGGGACGGTGGCTGGCGAGAACTTCGGCGGCTGTCGGATCATCGTCGTCACTTGCATAATTAGGCAGACCGCTCTGCGGTCCGTCGAAGAAAGCGCTTGTGTCCACCGGTTGCCACTCGGTGTCCGCCAACGCTTCAACCATCGCCTCGACCATGTTCGGATCGAACTGGGTTCCCTTGCACTTGATGAGTTCAGCGACCGCTTCGTCGACAGACCTCGCACCTCGATATGACCGCGTTGTCGTCATCGAGTCAAACGCGTCAGCGACCGCGATGATTCGCGCAAATTCGGGGATGTCGTCGCCCGCGAGACCGAGTGGATATCCGCGACCATCGAGGCGTTCGTGATGATGATAGATCGCGGTGATGGCTTCGCCGAGGAACTCAAGTTCGCGAGTGATTTCTCGACCGCGAACGGGGTGAAGTTGAATTGCGGCGTACTCCTCATCGGTGAGTTTCCCAGCCTTTTGTAGCACTTTCGTAGGTACGCCGAGTTTTCCAACGTCGTGCAACATGCCCGCAAATCGCAGTGTTTCCAGGCGATCATCGCGAACGCTCATGGTACGGCCGATCATCAAGCTTGCCTTAGCGACGCGTTCAGAATGGCCGCGCGTATATGCGTCTTTGGTTTCAACAGCTTGAATGAACGAACGAATGGTTGCTTCGTACGCCTCCCGTTCGCGCGCAAAGAGCGCGAAGACCCAACGTGCAACCGACAGCGGGACAAGCAACAATACGACCGAGAACGGCCCGACTCCAGCACTCCAAACCACCGCTAGCAATAACCCAAAGATGTTGTACGCAAAATAGGCGCTTGCGCTGCCCGCGAGCATTCCGCGCCAAACTCGAGCGGGTGCCACGCGCGAACTCAAGGAAATGGCGATGACGACGAAGAACGCGTTGGTGAGTTCGTAGATGACGAGCACGCCGATCGCCGGCACAAGAGCGCGGGGAAATGAACTGGGATCGATTGGGACCGTTCCACCAAGAGCCTGAAAGGCGACTCCTGAAATGAAGGCACTCAGTGCGATTTGGGCGCCGTTGTAGAGCACTTTGAACAACGGAATAGCGCGATCGAAGTACAACCACACGGCCGCGCCAACTACTGCAGCACCCCACGGCCCGAGGAGAAACACCGCCCCGATAACCATGGGAGCCGTCACCGAGATCGACACCTCGACGCCGCTTACGGTGCGGCCCAGCGAAAGCGTCAGGTACTCAGATCCGACGACGACCAGAGCGAGGACGGCGACGGCACCCCAGTCGCTCACCCGGGGGATTGCGAGCCCGAGAACTGCGATCGCCACACTCACGACCCCAGTAATGAACAGCCGCGCTGGAATAGGCAGCGCCTGCATGCACGTCTCCTCGGCCACGCCCGGAAAAACACTTCGGCAGGATCGGGATCGGCAACGCCGAGCTCAGACTTCAGTCATGCGAGGAAGTCTTTGTCAGATCTTCCAAGACGCAACGGTAAGCATGCGCTCCATGACCGAGATCACCTTCTTCATACGGGCATCAACCCCTGAATTCGTGTCACCGGCACCGCTAATTGCCAATGCGTGATCCGCTTCGCTGGGGGTCAAACGGTTGTGCTGGTTGCGTCGTAGGACCCCGCGCGCCCATGGGCCGCGGGGGTCGACGCGGTGTTTCGTGCAGTAACCGTGCTCTGAACGAGCGCTGCCGATCCCGATCCTGCCGCTGTGCAGTTGTGTTCCAGTGCGTGCGCAATAAGGGGCGCTCAAGGCGCCCCTGGGTCTATCCCCGTGCAATATCGACGCAAAGTCGATTCTTGACGCCCCCCGGCGTCCTGCCCACCGTATCCCTCGTTGGCCCCCAAGACCCACAATCGCGCTGAGCGGGGAGACCAGAAATTTGTCCTGCCCACCAGTGTCACCCGAGGGAAGCGGTCGACGTCAAGTCCGTGCTGGTCACAACCCGGTGAATTCCGACTGTCACGGTCCGAATTCCGGGCTTTCGCACAGAAGGTTACCGAAAATCACATCTCCGAACACTCTCCGTAACGGCCATCGGACCCGATCGGAGCAACGTTGACCCGCCTACATCACCGCACGGTGAGCGCCCCCTACGCTGGCTAGGCGTAGTTCGGCGGGGGGTCGAACCGCACCAGGGAGTCAGACGTGAGCGGCGGGCAGGGGCGAGCGAGCGAAGCCCTCGCGGATCTCATCGCCCTGCTGTTGTCCATGCGTGAGGACCCCGTCAGTGGGCAGTTCGACCAGGTCCTGGCGGAAGCGGAGAACACCCGTCAGATTGACGCCAGTCTGGCTCGGACGATCCGCTGGTGGCAGCGCCAGGGCATGGCCGCCCAGGCGGAATATTTTGCCCACGTGTTGCCCCGGATTTTGGTCGCCCTTGAGGAGGCAGATGCCGCCACCGACCTTGGGCTTGAACAAGCTCAACGTGCCTGGGAATCGGCCCTGGTTGCAGAACGTGCGCGTACGACCTCTTCTCGAGTGTCAACCTCTCCGCCCAGTGGGCCACCACCGCCTATGCCACCACCACCCGCAGTAACCGATCAAGTCTCGGCGCTGCCCGACGACGTACCACTGGTGACAACAAAGTCGCCGGAGTCACCCGACACGGCTGGGTCTCCCTCCGGCGTGGTGTCACGTCGCCTGCTCATCGCCGGGCTTACCGTCAAGGCACCGCCAGTCCCACCAGCGGTAGTCGGGTCTACTCAGAACGCTCCAGGTCATTCACAGTTGCCGCAGTAGCAACACCAACGTTTCGACAAGAACGCCCGCCCACGATCTACTGGAGGACCCCCCGATGGCCGCCCTGCGTATGTTCCCCGAATTCGAGGAAGCACTCCGGCAGGTGCCGGGGATTCGCGCGGCCAGCGTTGTGACGGGTCCGGATGCAAAACCGACCGAAGTCCACGTGCTTGCCGCGCCCGGGAAAGCAGCGAAGCAGGTCGTGCGCGATGTGCAATCAGTCGCGATGGCGCAGTTTGACCTTGACCTTGATCACCGAATTGTGAGCGTCGTGCAGATTGGCGATCCCGCGCTCGCTGCAAGCGTTGCTGCGACGGCTGCAGAAAGCGGGGTTCCCGTGATCTCGGTCGTCCCGGACATTGAGAGCATTGGCGGCGATGATGTCGACGACGACTTCTTGACGCCGCGGCCCGCCCTCACGTCTATCAGCGTGCGCACCACCGACGGCGAAACAGAAGTCACCGTCAATGTCACCATCGAAGGCACCTTGTTCACCGGCGTCGCGACTGGTCCCGGCGCACCGATCCATCGCCCCCGCATCGTCGCGCAAGCCACGCTGCAATCCCTCAGTGAATTGCTCGGCATATCCAGCCATGTCGAGTCGGCGCAACTTGTCGAGGTTGGTCTTCGCGAGGTTGCCCTCACGGTGCTCACGTTGTCGATCCCTCGCCTCGGCGAGCAGGTTCTCTGTGGCTCAGCTCTCGTACGCGGGGATGTCGAGGATGCGGTCACCCGCTCGGTCCTTGCAGCCGTGAACCGCCGCCTCGCCGGCTAACCGACCCTCTTCGATGAAGGTCTCTGAGGGCACCAGAGGCCTTCAACTTCCCCAGTGGCGAGGGGGTACGCCCAGATGTGGGACTATTACCGCCAGTCGAATGAGGAGCACCCATGAGCAAGCGAGCGCGCAAGCGTCGCACCCGTAAGAAGAGCGGCGCCAACCACGGTAACCGCCCCAACGCCTGATCGAATACAAGGAAAAGGCCCGTACCTCTGCGGTACGGGCCTTTTCCTTGTCAGCCGCCCCGACTACTCCTGCTCGAACTCGACTCGGGTGACTTCGACGCCGCTGGCCGAGTAGCTAGCGTCTCCTTGAATGACCGTCGTCGTACGCATCGTGGTGATTCGTCCGAGCATTCGATCACGTACGTCCTGGGGCACTGGGTCACATCCGCACGCGCGGGAGACAAGTTCCTTCACTTTCCTGTCGATGCCGTACTCCTGCAAACAGGGCCCGCATTCGTCGAGGTGTTCTTGGATCCACGCACAATCCGCGGACGTCGCCTCGCCATCGATGAACGTGTAGACGCGTCGCAAGACTTCGGAGCAGTCATGGGCGTGTGGCTTTCCGCAACTCATAACGCCTCCTCCGACGTTGGCACATCAACCGGCGACCCAGACCTGGCAGCGACAAATCCGCGCTCGCGAGCGTAGTCCTCAAGCAAGTCTCGTAATTGACGTCGCCCTCGGTGTAAGCGCGACATCACCGTACCCACAGGCGTCTCCATGATGTCCGCGATTTCCTTGTAGGAGAACCCCTCCAGGTCAGCAAGATAGACAGCCGTACGAAAATCCTCGGGGATCGCCAACATCGCCGTACGAATGTCCTCGTCCGGAAGATTTTCCAGCGCCTCGGCTTCCGCGGATTTCAACCCTGAGGAGGTGTGGCTCTCAGCCTTCGCCATCTGCCAGTCCTCGACATCGTCTGTCGATGACAACAGCGGCTCGCGTTGCTGCTTGCGATAAGTATTGATGAAATTGTTCGTCTGGATCCGGTAGAGCCAGGCCTTCAAGTTGGTGCCCGGGCGGAACTGATGAAACGACGAGTACGCCTTCGCAAACGTCTCCTGAACCAAGTCCTCGGCGTCACTTGGATTACGAGTCAGCCGCAGCGCCGCGCCGTACAGAGCATCGAGCAACGGCAACGCATCGCGTTCAAAACGGGCGTCGCGCTGCTCGGGTGTCTCGTCGCTTGCGACCCTCGAGGCCTCGTCATCGGCGATATAGGGCACCGAATCGGTGTGGTCGGAGTCGTGCGCCTCCGCGTTCTTAAGATCAGTCATCGCCGGTGAGAATAGCCGTAGTTGCCGACCCTCGCCTGCCACGGCGATCCGGTCGAGTACGTCGGTGGGCACGTTCCTGGGAACACCGTGAGCAATCGCGGCATTCCCTATCGGTTCGATTACGCCTTACACCGTGGATCTCGTGTGCCGTGCGGCTAGTGAACTCGCCTCGAGGGCAAACCCGGTGACGTAGTTCACCAGCAGATCGAGGACCTCAGCTCTCGCGACGGGGGAGCCGGACGCAACGTGGAGCGAATGATCGGCAGACGGCAATGGCTTGACGACGATTCGCGACGTGCCCGCTCCGAGCACGTCGAGCCACGCCTGATCGAGAAGTTCGGGACGAGGCGCGATGCGCTGCCCGCAACCACCAACGGTGGTCGACTCTGACGACGCGGGATCACATCGATCAACGGGCACAGCGGCGCTACCAAGACTTGTGGTGACGAGTTGACGTGATGTGGCGCTTGTCATTGCGTCACTCAGAACAGCGCACCGTCCGCGACCTCATCCGGCGGAAGGGGATCCAACAGTTCGGGACCGTTGTTGCGCACGCTGTTCACCGCTGTCGACACCGGATACGCCTGCAACTGCCCAGGAGCGGCGGGGACTAACAGCGTGCTGACTTCTTCGAGGTCATCGAGCAGCGGGTCGAGCCATCGCCTCCATTGAGCGGGCTCGACAAACAGCGGCATCCGATCGTGAATGCGTCCGACTGAATCCTCGGCCGTCGTCGTCAGAACCGTCGCCGTCCAAAGCCACGCGAGTTCGTCGTCATTCTCTCGAGACTTGTCGTGCCAGATTTCGTAAAGACCTGCCATTGCGAGGACGCCGCCATCGCGCGGGGAAATGAAGTACGGCTGCTTCAGCGGTTTTCCTCCACGCCCCTTAGGCGCCTCCGACGACGTCGGCAAATACCACTCGAAGTAACCATCGGCAGGGAGCAGACAACGACGCCGCGCGAACGCGCGCTTGTACGCTGGTTTCTCCGCCACTGTCTCCATGCGGGCGTTGATCATTTTTGAGCCGATCGATGGGTCCTTCGCCCACGACGGGACAAGTCCCCAGCGCACCACCCGCAGTTGACGGCGACTCTCGCCGTCGGCGACCTCCGATGGCTCCGCAAACTTCGATGACTTTGTCGACTTCGATGATTCCGCAGACTTCGACATCGGCAGGGACTGGGCCGACTTGTCCGACTTGTCCGAGGTTCGTTCGACAATTGCGTACACCTTTTTCGTCGGCGCAACGTTGTAGTCAGCGCGCAACACCTCGACGTTCTTGCCTGTCGGCGGCGGGTCAATCTCGAAGATCTCTACCAACTCGTCGGGGTTACGGCTCGCGGCATATCGACCACACATGACGCTGAGCATGCCGCACGATGACGGTGATCGAAACGGTGAGCCGAAATGACCGCCCCGCCGAACCGTCAGCGCTCGCTAGACTCCCCAGGTGGCAAGCCAGGAACAGGTGTGGTCCGCGCCAAGTGCGCAGGGCCCAATCAACGCATCCGTTGTCGTCCCTGGCTCCAAATCTCAGACCGCGCGAGCGCTCGTACTCAGTGCGTTGGCTGCCGGCCCTTCGCGAATCAATGCACCACTTCACGCCCGCGACACATTCTTGATGAGACAAGCGCTAGAAAATCTCGGAACCCGAATCAACGATGTCGAAGGCGCCGATGCGGAGGCTCCAGATTTCTTGATTTCCCCTGAGACTCTTCGCGGACCAACTCACGTCGATTGTGGTTTGGCCGGCACCGTCATGCGCTTTGTCCCGTTGTTGGCGGCGCTTGCCACCGGCGACGTGCGCTTCGACGGTGATCCGCATGCACGTGTACGTCCGATGTCAACAACGATCGAGAGTCTGCGCGCACTTGGCGTGCGAGTGAGCGATGATGGCCGCGGGAAGCTGCCGTTCACAGTCCACGGTGTCGGCTCGGTTGTCGGTGGCACGATCGAACTCGACGCCACCGCATCGAGTCAGTTCGTCAGCGCGTTGTTGCTTGTCGGATCGTCGTTTGCCACGGGGATTGTTATCCGTCACAGAGGTGCTTCTATCCCATCGATGCCGCACCTCGACATGACAGTGTCGATGCTCCGCGACGCCGGGGTGGACGTCAGTGTGGATCGCGAGGATCTGACGAAGTGCGAATGGGTTGTTGCGCCAGGCCAGATTCTCAGGCACGAGTGGGACATCGAGCCCGACCTTTCCAATGCCGCACCATTCCTTGCAGCTGCGATGGCAACGGGTGGGCGAACCACGATTCGCCGTTGGCCGTTCATGACCGATCAAGCTGGTGATGCGCTGCGTGAGTTGCTCACCGAGATGGGCGCAACCCTGACTCGTGGCGATGACGGCTTGACACTGCTCGGCCCTTCGCAAATCACCGGCGTCGACATCGACCTACACGATGTGGGCGAACTCACGCCGGTGGTCGCAGTGTTATGCGCACTTGCTCGAACGCCGTCACAGCTTCGCGGTATTGCTCATCTTCGGGGACACGAAACGGATCGCCTCGCCGCATTGGCTCGTGAACTGAATGCACTAGGCGGGGACGTGCGCGAGACCGAAGACGGACTCGTCATCAATCCACAACCATTGCACAACGGAGTGTTCAATACATATGACGATCACCGAATCGCCACTGCTGCAGCGGTTCTCGGCCTTGCAGTCCCCGGTGTTTCGATAGCGAACATCGCAACCACCAACAAGACGCTTCCGAACTTTGTCGGAATGTGGGAGTCGATGCTCGGCCTCGAGTCAGAGGTCGGGGTCAGTTGATGCCTGGGGGTCGCCGCACCACCTCGTCGGACCTTCGATGACTCCACGCGAACTCGACGAGGACGACGTACGCAGTCGGCCAACTCGGCGAGGTTCCCGGCCACGCAGCAAGGAGCGACCCAGCTATTCCGAAGCGACCGAGGGACTGGTTGTTGGAGTCGATCGTGGGCGAATCACTTGTGTGCTGGGAGACCAACACTCATCGCGAGGTGACAACGACCAACTCTCCTTTGTGACGGCCGTCAAAGCACGCGAACTCGGTCGCAAAGGCGTGGTCATTGGCGACCAAGTGTCACTGGTGGGCGACGTGTCGGGAACCGACGACACGCTGGCGCGAATCGTGCGCGTCGAGCCGCGCGTGACGATGCTTCGGCGTACGGCCGATGACACCGATCCGATAGAGCGAGTGATCGTCAGCAATGCTGATCAACTCGCGATCGTTACCGCGCTCGCTGAGCCACTGCCGCGGATGGGCATGATCGATCGATGTCTCGTTGCGGCGTACGACGCCGGACTCGACCCGCTACTCATCTTGACCAAGAGTGATCTGGCTGATCCATCGTCGCTTCTTGAGGCCTACGCCGCCCTCGACGTGCCCTTCGTCGTGACTCAGCGCGGCTCGTCGTTAGATCCGCTGCACGAGCGACTCGACGACCATCTCACCGTGTTGGTGGGTCATTCCGGCGTCGGAAAGTCGACCCTCGTCAACGCCCTCGTGCCTGCTGCTCTACGCAGCATCGGCGTTGTGAACGCGGTGACAGGTCGGGGGCGGCACACGTCGACGTCCACGGTGGCATTTCCACTTCCTGGGGGCGGTTGGGTGATCGACACACCAGGCGTACGTTCTTTCGGACTCGCCCACGTCGATGTGTCTCGCGTGATTCACGCCTTCCCCGAACTCGACGACGGCACGGCGGACTGTCCGCGCGGTTGCACTCACGACGAACCCGAGTGTGCGCTCGACAAGTGGGTCTCGTCAGGCCAGGCAGGTAGCGGTGGCGCAGCGCGGCTCGCATCGATGCGCCGACTCTTGTCATCGCGAGGGGGTGAGCCCAACACCGAGATCGAAGGCACACAGGAGTAGCGCGAACTTCCGCATCGCGTGCGATGAGACGGGTCGAGCTAGGAGGGTACGGGGAACTGGCCGGGCGTCGTGTGCTGAATGATTTGGTCGTACACCACTTGCGAACCGGTATGACCGGTCCGAATTGTCCATCCGGCCGCTGCGATCGCGACGAGGATCACGATGGCGGCGAGGACCTTGATCCCGACCGGACGTGGCTGCTCCACGTGTCGGCGATCCCACCACCACAACACAGCCGTCACGACGAGCAGACCGGCGGCGAACCACTTCTCCTTCTCGCCAAGGGAGCCGTGCGTTTCTGGGTACCCGACGCGAGATGCGATTTGTTTTCCACTTCGCTCAGCCACGAACGCGGCGCCAGTGCCCGCGAGGGCACCGAGTACGACCAGCACGCCAAAGCGACGCGACCACCGAGGCACGAGCGCAATGGCGATCGCACCCAGGGCGCTCAGAGGTACGAGCACGACCACGGCATGCACGACTAGGGCGTGAACGGGTAGTCCAAAAACCGTGTCGAACGCTGAGTCAAATGGAAGCGCGCGAATCATGGCGCTATCTTCCCTTCCAACTCGAGATGAATGTGCAGATTGTCCGATCTTGTCTGACCAATGTGACACTCAAGTGAAGAATCGAGGGGCTGAGAGGGCCGCGAGCCCGCTACCGCTAGCGTCGCGGTGTGACGTACGCCGAGGATCTTGCTCTCGCTCACCGAATGGCCGATGCTGCCGACGCCATCGCGATGGCGCGCTTTCTGTCCTTGGACCTGGTCGTGGAGACCAAGCCTGATCTGACCCCCGTTAGCGACGCCGATCGAGATGTTGAAGAGGCCTTGCGAGCTCTTGTCACTCACCAGCGCCCCGGCGATTCAGTGATCGGCGAGGAGTACGGCAAGTCCGGCGATTCACGGCGTACCTGGATCATCGATCCCATCGACGGCACCAAGAATTTCGTTCGCGGCGTGCCCGTGTGGGCGACGCTCATTGCACTGGCAGACGGCGATCCGGCCTCGGGCAGCGACGTGGTTGTCGGGGTGGCGAGCGCCCCGGCTCTTGGTCGGCGCTGGTGGGCCGCGCGCGGCTCCGGTGCCTGGGTGGGCCCGTGCGGAATCGCCTGGGACACAGGACCTTCGGACGACGAGACCGAAGCCGGCGAATCACCATTCGCAAGCGCCGGGCCTCGACGTTTGCACGTGTCTTCGGTTGCGTCGCTCGAGGATGCCTCTTTGTCGTTTTCTGGCGTGGGGGGTTGGGCGCAGCAGGGACGACTCCCCCAATTTCTCGAACTGGCCGAGGCCGTGTGGCGTACTCGTGCGTACGGCGACTTCTGGTCGTACATGCTGGTTGCCGAAGGAGCCGTAGACGTGTCCGCCGAACCTGACGTGAGTCTGTGGGACCTCGCCGCGCTCACCGTGATCGTGGAAGAAGCCGGTGGCCGCTTCACAAACATCGATGGGACGCGAGGACCAGACGGCGGATCGGGAATCGCCAGTAACGCCCTCCTACACGATCGCGTCGTCGAGTTGCTCGCGATCAGGTGATATCTCGGCGGATGATCGCAACCGCCAATTAGTCCAGTTCCGCCCGACCCAGGGCGTGATCGCGACTGCCGCGAGATCGAACCAGCCATAGCCGCCCGCAGCGACACTGGGCGGGTTTCCAATCGTGACCAATCCAGTCGGGTCATGGGTCTGCCAGGCCCAGACGCCCCACGCCGTACCGAGGATCTCGAGGTATGTCACGACAATGAACGCACCCACATAGAGAAGACGCGACTTGCCCCAAATCAAGAATCCGATGAGGCAAAGACACCAAAACGCACCAAGCGCGTCGGGGCGCGGCGAGAAGATCAAACCCCATGAGGCGTACGCGAGCGCAAACGCGATCGTCGCCGACACGGCAACACGCGCGTGTTCTCGCAGCAGCGGTGATCGCGCCATCGCCAAGGCGGCGAGATACACGAGACCGTGACCGGGTGGGACATACGGCGGCACGTGACCAAGACGGTAGATGTAGACCTCGAGCCCCGCGGAGAAAGTGAATTCGATAAAGGTCGCGAAGACGACCACCACGGCGACCTGAACCCGCACCGTGCTCGTCTCACGCCACAACAACGCGATCAGCAGCGCCCACGTGACTACGCCAAGGATCAATTGCCCCGTTGGCGTCGCGGTTCGGTCGCACCACAGGACCGCAGGGATCCATATCAGGCCGATCGCGAACATACGCACGACGCGGATCCTCGCAGATCGGTAGCGCCCGCGCCCGATTGACGCCACCATGAGCCCACTGCGACAGCAATGCCCGGCACGAGGAGGGCCCGAGGAGGTCATTGTGAAACTCGAGCACATCATCGCTACCAAGGGCGAATTTGTCGCCACGGTGCGCGCGGATGCAACAGTCCGCGAACTAGTTGATGCCCTCGCCGCGCACCGAGTCGGCGCACTCGTCGTCTCAAACGACGGTCGCACGATCGAGGGGATCGTCTCCGAGCGCGACGTCGTGCGGACTCTACAGTCGCGAGGAGCGGATGTTCTGGCCGCACCCGTGAGCGAAATCATGACGGCACAGGTCCAATGTGCACCGCCCACTGCGACAACCGAAGACCTCATGGTCGTAATGACCGAGAAGCGCGTGCGTCACGTGCCGGTCGTCGACGACGCCGGGAAGCTTCTCGGAATCGTCAGTATCGGCGACGTGGTGAAGAGTCGGATGGGCGAACTCGAAGGCGAGCGCGAAGCACTAGTGCAATACATCACGGAAGGTCGCTAGCTCCGATCACCGATTAGATAGCGCAGCAGAACTCGCTCTGTCACCGGTGACGCACGCGCATCAGTAGTCCGCCGTCGGGTCGCAGAGTCACTGATGGGATGGCGCGCGGCGTGGCACGTGCAACTCGGTGCAATTCAAACTTGGACAGCACGTGCGCGAGCATCAAAGTCGCCTCGACCAACGCGAAGTCACGACCGATGCACATCCGTGGTCCCTCGCCAAACGGGATGTACGCCCCTCGGTGGGCATCACATGGAGCAAGGAAGCGTTGCGGTTCAAACGAAGCGGGACGCTCCCACTCCTCGTGATGGCGATGCACCAACCACGGACTGATGATGACGAGCGCTCCTCGCGGAATGTGGTGGCCCGCGACAACGTCATCTACAAGTGCCCTACGAGTGATGACCCACGCAGGTGGATACATCCGCAATGTCTCATCGATCACGGCACGCGTCTCGGGCAGTCGTGTGAGGGCTTCGACATTGAGTAGACCGTCGAGCGCATCAACTTCGGCGCGAAGTCGATGAGTCCATTCCGGGGAATCTGCGAGCAGCGAGAAGGTCCACGACAAGGCGCTCGCGACAGTTTCATGCCCAGCAACGAGGAACGTCACCACCTCGTCGCGTACCTGTGTCGGCGAAAGGGCAGCACAATCACCCGATGTCGGTGCCAACATAGAGAGAAGATCGTGCGGTTGCTCCGACGCAGGGATATAGCGACGGTGTGTGACGAGGGCATAGACACTTCGGTCAAGCGTTCTGTTATGGCGGCGAAGGCGGAGATTGTTCGGCGTCGGCAACCATTGGGCGATCGGCAGTGGCATCCGCGCGCGCGCGACAACAACGTCGAGCGCCGCCACGGTCGCGTCAGCTATCTCACGAGCCTCGCCGGTGAGATCGGTGCCAAATAAGGACGAACCCACGACCTGGACCGTCGTCTCCATCATGGCCGCGTCGACATCGATGATGGCCTCTCCACGGGAGCTGATCGCGGAGTTCCACGTTGATTCCAGCGCCCTTGCCGCGAAGTTGACGTGCTCACCAATCTGACTGATCGCTTCGTGGTGGAAAGCCGGCTGAACTCGCCGGCGCATTGGTCGCCACGTGTCGACGTCGGCCGTCAGCAATCCATCGCCGGTGACCAACGACAGCGCGTCGTATTGAATCGTGCGCTTGCCATACGCACGGTGGTTGTCCTGCAGGATGTGCCGAACACCGGGTGGCGACGTGATGAGGTAGGTGGGCGGTGCCGGGATCGGAAACTGCACGACGTCCCCGTACCGTTTCCACACGTCGTTCAAGTAGTTCAACGGTTCTCGTCGCATTGCGCGGATCGAGCGGATGAGGTCACCGCCACGTGGACCGGGTGCGGTAACCGGCGTACGCCAGCCGTGCCGCGAAGGATCGCCCTCGCCTGGCTTCCAGGTCTGCTCGGAGTTCATGAGAGTCAGCGAACTCCTCAACCGACCATCGAGGTAACAAGTGCCTTGTGGTCAGACCGATCGATCGCGACGACGTCCGCGGATCGGGCGACAAGGCCGCGGGCCATGACGTGATCAATGGCAACAAGCGGGATGAGTTCACCGTCATTGGGATAGGTGGGGTGGAATCCGGCACCGGCAGCCGTCACGGCGTCAACGAGACCGAGGCCCTCGAGCCGTCTTATCGGCGGGTGATCCAACGTCGCGTTGAGGTCGCCAGCCAGCACCACAACGTCCTGGGTGGACAAGGCGTTCTGCATCACTTGGTAGAGCGCGGCCGCGTCGCGCCGCCAGGGACCGGTATGCACGAAGTCGGGGGCCGCGGGGTGGGCCGCGACGACACGCATGGTTACGCCGGTTCTTGTCGTGGTCGTGGCCTCGACAACACCGAACTCGGTCGCATGCGGCGTGGAAACGTCAGTCAACGGCGTACGGCTCCACAATCCCGTTCCGGCGGCTTCTTCGGCGGGCAGCGCACGATAGTACGGCAGCAACCGCGTGAGCCCGGCGGTGTCTAGCCCCGCTAACTCAGCGCCAGTGAGTTCTTGCACACTCAACAAGTCAAGATCATGATCGCGCACCATGGCGACAATTTCGCCGGGGTCCGCATGGCCGTACAACGTGTTCACTGTGCCCACATTCACGCGACGTTGCTGAGGTGGATCGGGCGCGGCGATGTAAAGCGGTACCAACCACGACAAACCGATGATGCTCAGTACGATTCCGGCCACCGCGTGCGGCCGCCACCGCGCGATCAACAGTACGACTGTGAACACGACGGTGATCATGGTGAACCACGGGATGAACGAGACGATGACTGCGGACGGGCCAACCTCGACCCACAAGATCCTCAGCATCGCTGGAACTGCCAGTCCAAGAAGCACCAACCAGCCGAAGACTTTGGCTACCTGAAGCGAGAGTCGCGGAGATTTGGGTGCCGTCGGTGACTCAAGTATGGGAGTCGACTTGGAGAGCTCAGCCTGCGTGTTGACTTCCGGCGGCTCAGCGATCACGCGTGGAGCCTATTGTGACGACTACTGCGGCAACCCCTTCCCCGCAACGAGGTCTGCCATCTCTTCGCACCAAAATGCCAGTCCGCAGAATTGGTAGGTGAAGAATCCATTGGCGAGGGCCGGGCTGTTCTTTTCAAAAATCACGTGTCCAGCGACCTGTACGGCCCAACTGCCGACAAAGAGCGGCACCCCAACCCGGGGACGCATCACCACGAGCGGGATAGCGGCGGCCACCCCGGGGATGCCGACGAGATGGGTCAATCGGATTCCCCGTGTCGTGTGCTGCGAACGGTAGTAAGCCATCTTCGCGGCAAATGGCGCGTCCCGCGGCGGCAACGCCATGGATCGTTCGGCCAGCTCTGCCGCCTCCGCCCCGGCCATGTCGGTGATATCGATCTGATCAGCCATTTCGGACGACGTCATGGTGATCTCCAGGATTATCGAGGCCAGCGGATCGCGCCAATAAGCACGAGTGTGCCACTGGGTTGGAACTCGTGGCGAGTGTTCAGGGCACCCACAGGTATTTCTCAGACTCCAAAGGGATCGTGTGACAAGTCGGAGATAGAGAACCCATCAAGTGAGAGGCTGATTCGTCATGACTCCCCCGGAGCGCGCAGATCGCGTGAGGTCTCGCGACAACGCCCAGCGTCGAGTAGTTCTTGTGACAGGTTCACTCGCGGTGGCCGCGGCTGGAGCTGCCACCGGGTTGGCCTACGCGGCCTCGGCGGCCCTCGCGACAAACACCACGCAAGCCACCGGGTTGGCCTACGCGGCCTCGGCGGCCCTCGCGACAAACACCACGCAAGCCACCGGGTCTCCCACCGTCGCCTCAACCCCTTCCGTCGCACCCAAACCCTCCGACGATGACACCACGACACCGATTACGGCCACGGCACAAACCCCGAGGGCCACTCCGACACCGAAAGCGACCCTGGCCCCCCAACCCACTCAAGCTCAGCCGCAAGCCCATTCGAGCGGATCATGACTGCGCTGCTGATGCCGCCCCGGCTCGACGCAGTCGAGTTCCGGGCGCTGGGCGTCAATGTGCGGCTCGTCGTCAGTGACGCCTCCGTCCTGGCCGCTGCACATGACCTGCTTCGCGAGGGATTGGATGCGCTCGACCTGGCCTGCAGTCGATTTCGTTCCGACTCCGAACTTTCACGACTCAATGACGCTGATGGTCGAATCACTCAGGTGAGCCCGCTGTTCGCCAGGGCGATTGACGTCGCACTTCATGCAGCCGAGCGCACCGACGGTGATGTCGACCCGACGTTAGGACGATCCCTTGTACGACTGGGCTACGACCGCGACTTCGATTCGCTGGCTGCTGATGCTCCGCCCGTCGCCGTCCAATTCCATCGCAGCTCGCACTGGACGCAGGTCACCCTCGACCGCGAGCGATGCACAGTGCAGCTTCCGCCTGGCGTACACCTCGACCTCGGCGCGACGGCGAAGGCGCTCGGCGCAGACCTCGCGGCCCAGGGGATATCAACCGAACTCAACATTGGAGTGTTGGTGAGTGTCGGTGGTGATATTGCCTGTGGCGGACCTGCGCCTGCTGGTGGGTGGGCAATACGGGTCCAAGATCGACCCAGCCCGTTGGACGAGGAACCAGCCGGTCCGAGCGCGACTGTGTCGATTGCGGGAGGTGGACTCGCGACCTCGAGTACGGCTGCCCGGCGTTGGCGACGAGGTGGGGACGTCATGCATCACCTTGTCGATCCGCGTACCGGCATGTCGGTCGATACACCGTGGCGCACGGTGTCGGTTCATGCGGCCTCGTGCGTCGACGCCAACATCGCGACAACTGCGACGATGATTCGCGGCGAGTCCGGAGTTTCATGGTTGCGTTCGATTGCCGCGCCGGCTCGACTCGTCGACACGGCTGGCACGGTGCGCTGCATCAACGGTTGGCCCATCGAGGAGTCACGATGAGCAGCGCGTCAAGTGGCAGCGCATTGTGGTTCCTTAGCCGCGGTACAGGAATCGTCTCCTTGTTACTTCTGACCGCGGTCATGGCTTTGGGGCTTCTGACTCGCGGCGGGCGCGCCATCCCGGGTTTACCAGCGTCTGCGGTAACGCTCCTGCATCGCAACGCGTCACTTCTTTCACTTGCCTTTCTCGGCGTACACATCTCCACCGCCATCATCGACCCGTACGTCTCAATCAACGTCGTCGACGCTTTCGTGCCATTTGTGAGTGCGTACCAACCGTTCTGGCTCGGTTTAGGCGCCCTTGCTCTTGACCTCGGGGTTGCGCTCGTCGTGACGAGTTTGGTGCGCGTCCGCCTGGGACTACGTGCATGGCGCGCGGTGCACTGGACCGCCTACGCGATGTGGCCACTAATTCTCGTACACGGTTTCACGATGGGACCCGACATCAGGAGTGGTTGGCTACTTGGCCTGAGCGTGATCTCAATCGCCGCCGTCAGTCTCGCGGCCACCTGGCGCTGGTCCACGCTGTCCGCGAGTCCGCGATGAGTGGCTGGGATCGACTTCTGCCTGATTCCGGGGCGTCAGGCGAACTGCGCGACCTGGCCCACCACGAGCGCATCTACGGACAACTAGATCTCCGTGTCTCCCGTTCTGCGTTGCTGAGCGCAATTCGAGATTCCGGCCTCACGGGTCGAGGCGGCGCAGGCTTCCCGAGCTCTCGCAAGATCGACGCCGTACGAGCGGCAACAGGGTCGGGGCGGGGCGATTCCATCGTGGTCGCCAACGGCGCGGAAGGTGAACCCGCGAGCGACAAGGACAAAGTGCTCTTGACTTTCGCCCCACACCTCGTGCTCGACGGTTTGCAAATTGCGGCGAAGGCGGTCGACGCAAGCGAAGCAGTCGTCTACGTTCACGAAGGGCCGATTGTCGCCATGGTCGCCTCCCTTGTCAGCGTACGCCGACGGGCTGGGGTCGACGCGGTGCCAACTCGGGTGGTGAGCGCGCCAGCGAAGTTTATTTCCGGTCAGGAATCGGCTCTCGTGTCTCGCATCGAAGGGGGTCTCGCCATTCCTCGCGCGACTCCCCCGCCGATCTACCAACGCGGAATCAATCGACGTCCGACGTTGGTAAACAACGTAGAAACCTTGGCGCACATGGCTTTGGTCGCTCGCTTCGGCGCCGACTGGTTCCGCAGTCTAGGCACCGACGCGGAGCCGGGCACTATGTTGTTTAGCGTCTCGGGAGCTGTCCAACGCCCCGGCGTTGTCGAAGCACCGATCGGCGTAGGGCTTGCCACTCTCTTACAGGCGTGCATCGTGACTGAGCCGATTCAGGCGGTACTCGTCGGCGGCTACCACGGAACGTGGATTTCGGTTACCGGCGACGATCGAGCGCTTTGCGACGCGTCACTTCAGTCAGTAGGTGGACGCGTAGGTGCCGGTGTTGTCATCGCACTTTCCGACGCAACGTGCGGTCTGGTAGAGGTCGCGAGAATCGCGGGGTATTTAGCCAACCAGTCAGCGGGTCAATGTGGCCCTTGCACCAACGGGCTCCCCGCCATCGCGGCAGCTCTGTCTCGACTAGCCGCTGGTCCAGTTGACGCCTCGCTACTTCTACAACTCGATCTATTGAACCGTCTCGTGGACGGTCGAGGTGCGTGTCGCCATCCAGATGGAACCGTTCGAATGGTGCGGAGCGCGCTATCGGTCTTCGCGGGCGAAGTCCATCAACATCTCGCCGGTGTATGCACCGCGACCTATCACGAAGCTCTCACGCCAATAGTCCCGTCAGCGCACAAATCGTTCGTGGGTGCCTCCTCATGACAACCCTCCGCGTCGATTGGATCGCCTGCGATGGGCGAGGTTTGTGCGCCGAACTCGCTCCCGAAGTTATCCACGTCGACCCGTGGGGCTATCCCGTCATCGCGTCGGATTCCGTGCCCTCACGGGTGCTTCCCCACGTACGACGCGCGGTGGCGGCGTGCCCCACCCTCGCATTGCGGCTCGTCGAACCCGACAGGCCAAGCGAGCGGCGCTAATCACTCGTCTGTACGACGATTGGCGCTACGTCGGCCGGCGGTAGGTCCGCCTGCCTCGGGCCTGAATCGTCGCTCGATGAACCCACGAGCGGCAACATCATTCGGAACGTGGCACCTTCACCAGGTGCCGTTTCGACCTCGACCGAACCTCCGTGCGCAACCACCAAAGCATTCACGATCGAAAGCCCAAGACCGCTTCCCCCACTCGGGCTGTTCGTCGAGAACCCGCGGCTGCGCGATTGATCAACGCGGTAGAAGCGCTCGAATATCCGCTCGGTGGCATGGGGATCGAGGCCTGGACCTTGGTCTCGCACTTCAATGGTCGCCATATCGCCGGAGCGCAGCGACACAGATACCGGCGTTCCCGCCGGCGTGTGCGACAACGCATTGCTCATGAGGTTCCCGAGTACTTGACGCAGTCGAGACTCATCACCGGTCACAACGACCGGATCATCGGGATCGGCGAGCAACAAGTCGATTGATCGATCCGGTGAGACCGCGCGGGCATCCATGACCGCGTCGGAGACCAACTCCCGAAGCTCAACGGGCAAGGTCACCAGGGGACGTTGCTGATCGAGTCTGGCCAGAAGAAGCAAATCATCCACGAGCAAGCCCATTCGGGCGGCTTCGTCCTCAATGCGGCGCATGACGCGGGCTAGTTCGTCCGGGGTCGCCACCGCGCCTTGGCGATACAACTCGGAGAATCCGCGGATCGAGGTCAGGGGCGTACGCAATTCATGGCTCGCGTCCGCCACGAATCGCCTCATCCGCGATTCCGATTCACGCGCGGCCGCTTCGGAAGCTTCTCGTTCATGAAATGAGGATTCGATTTGGCTGAGCATCGTATTCAGCGCGGTCGCGAGACGGCCCACCTCCGTCGTCGAATCCGACTGCGGCACGCGGCGAGTGAGATCTCCGGCCGCAATGGATGCCGCCGTCTCCTCCACCTCGACGAGTGGTCTCAAACTTCGACGGACGAGGAAGTAACCCAACAGCCCGAGCAGAAGCAGGACGACAACGCCGATAGTGAGTTCGAGCAGAGCGAGTCGCGACACAGTGCTCTGCACGCCGGCCAAACTTTGCGCGACGGTGACACTCCCGCTCGAGTCACCGAGTGGAACTGTCACTGCCCGCCACTGCGTCCCGTCGGGAGACTCGACGGTGTACGGCTCAGCCCCTTGCGCCACGACCTGAGCCACGGTGCTCTTCGCCAGCGTGGGAGCTTGTTCTCCTGCAGCAAGCGCATTGCCAATGACAACGGTTCGATCGCCAGTCGCGTCGGTGTATCGGACGTAGTAGACGCTTGGTGGAGCCGTGCGATTGCGGTCGTCGCCCGGTACTCCTGGTTGCGCGGCTCCTGGGTCCGAGAATCGATGTGCGGCATCAACGAGTTGGTTGTCGATCCGATCAACGAGGTACCCGCGAAGCGCGGCGTTTGCTGCGAACCCCGCAGCGGTCAAAGCGACGGCGACCAGCGCGACCAACAGACTCACGAGTCGAACGCGCAGTGGAGTCGCAGCCATCCTCGCGCGAATTCCTCGAACCTTTTGGGATTCGGGGGTTCTCGCCTCTTCGTCGGTTGCGGAATCGGTCACGAATGTCACGAGCGCGGAACTCTCAGCACGTAGCCCACTCCGCGAACCGTGTGCAGCAACCGTGGCTCGGTGGTATCGATTTTGCGGCGTAGGTAGGAGATGTAGGACTCGACCACGTTGGCGTCCCCACCAAAGTCGTAGTGCCAGACCTGATCGAGAATTTGAGCTTTGGACAGGACGCGGGCGGGGTTCTCCATGAAGAACCTCAGCAGCTTGAACTCTGTTGGTGACAGCGAAATCAACTCACCGCTCTTGTACACCTCGTGCGCATCGTCGTCGAGTTCGATGTCGGCAAATTTCAAGGTCGAACCCGCGTCAGGCGACCCGCCACGATCGATGCGGCGCAGGATCGTTCGAATCCGAGCAATCACCTCGGCCAAACTAAAGGGCTTGGTCACGTAGTCATCGCCGCCGAGGGTGAGACCAGTGATCTTATCTTCGGTTGAATCGCGCGCAGTCAAGAACAGCACAGGAAACCGTAGTCCCTCGTCACGCAATCGCCGTACGACATCGAACCCGTCCATGGCGGGCATCATGACGTCGAGGACGAGCAGATCAGGTCGGTACTCGCGAGCTCGCGCCAACGCCTCGACTCCGGTGGTCGCGGACTCGACCTCGAAACCAGCAAACCTCAGGCTCGCCGAGAGCAGTTCTACGATGTTGGGTTCGTCGTCTACAACCATCAGTCGTGCCTCGGGTGCAGATCCCGGTTGGGCGCTCATCAGTACTCCCCAGGTCTCTCGTTTCGTTCGAACTGCTATTCCGTAGCCCCGACTTGCGGGCTAGTGGCGGGCGGACCTCGCCTTCATACAGCCAGTGTTGCCGGTCACGATGGGGGAACCCTGTATGTGGGCTGTGAATTGGCTGGCAGAAAGCCCCGGTTCCGGGTGACTCCTTGTCGAGACCGGCTCTCACAATGAACTCCCAGGCGGGTCCCAGTTCGCTTGCAGAGCGCGCGGTCATCCTCACGGTCATGAAGATCCAATCAGAGCAGCCGCATGTCAGTCTCGGCACTGACGTCAGCCATACGTCAGTGCGCCCGGCTGGGCCTGATGTCGAGATCGTGATCCCGGTGTTTCAGGAGGAAGCAACACTTGTTGCAAGCGTGACTCGGCTGCATACCTACCTCGTCGCATCCTTCCCCTTCTCGTTTCGCATCACGATTGCCGACAACGCCAGCACGGACCGCACATGGACAATCGCTCAAAGTCTTGAGGCGACCATCCCCGAGGTACGCGGCGTACACCTCGATGCCAAGGGACGTGGTCGCGCACTTCAGCAGGTTTGGTCAAGCAGCGACGCAACCGTCGTCGCCTACATGGACGTGGATCTGTCGACGCACATCGCCGCGCTGTTGCCGCTTGTTGCTCCGCTAATTTCAGGCCACAGCGACGTTGCAATAGGGAGTCGACTAAGTCGCTCCTCGCGCGTCAGTCGAGGGGCTAAACGCGAGGTCATCTCGCGCTGCTACAACTTGATCCTGCGTGCGACCTTGTCGACGCGATTCAGCGATGCGCAATGCGGCTTCAAGGCGATTCGTGCAGACCGCGCGCGCGAACTTCTTCCCTTAGTGGAGGACACGGGTTGGTTTTTCGACACTGAGTTGCTGGTAATCGCCGAGCGCGCTGGGCTGCGAATCCATGAAGTGCCAGTCGATTGGGTCGATGATCCCGACTCGCGAGTCGACATTGTTTCCACCGCGGTCGCAGACCTCAAAGGGATAGTTCGCCTGGGGCGAGCGCTCGCAACCGGCCGGCTCCCGCTCGCATCCCTGTCCTCCTCTCGCGCCGCCGAAGCAGTGATTGACTCGCCACCCGGGCTCGTGGCGCAACTGGTGCGCTTCGCTGCCGTGGGGGTTGTCAGTACGGTCGCCTATTTGCTCATCTTCCTGGTACTTCGGGGACTCATCCCCGCCCTCGCTGCCAACGCGCTCGCGCTCCTTGTCACAGCTCTCGCAAACACGGCGGCCAACCGACGAATGACATTCGGCGTACGCGGTCGATTTCATCGACTTCGTCATCAAGCCCAGGGCTTACTCGTCTTCTTCGTCGGTCTGCTTGTCACGTCGTTATCGCTTGTCATTCTCGATGCTCTCGTACCGGCGGCGAGCCGGAATCTGGAGATAGCGGTCCTCGTCAGTGCCAACGTCACAGCCACCGTCATCAGATTTCTGCTGTTCCGCGCGTGGATCTTTCGTCACCGCACTGCTCCATCCAACAACCCCACCCAACTCACCACGAGGACAACATCATGACGACGACTTTGCCCGACGCCGCCGCGCCACAATTGCCTCCACTGACTGAAGGTCTGCTGCCGCCCCCCAAGCCTCAGGTCGGCGCGCCTCGAACGTTGGGGCGCCGGATCCTCCGCGGCCGAGAAGCGGATCCCGTGTGGGTGCGCCCTGGCCTCATCGCGCTTCTCGCACTCACGGCCGCGCTCTACGTGTGGAATCTCGGCGCGAGCGGTTGGGCAAACTCGTTCTATTCGGCCGCGGTCCAAGCCGGTACTCAAAGCTGGAAAGCCTTCTTCTTCGGCTCGTTTGATTCGTCAAACCTCATCACCGTGGACAAGCCGCCCGCGTCTTTGTGGGTGATGGAGATATCCGCCCGAATTTTCGGAGTCAATTCGTGGAGCATCCTGGTACCTCAAGCGCTTGAAGGTGTCGCTTCTGTGGGTGTCTTGTATCTCGCCGTACGTCGCGCCTTGAACCCAGTTGCGGGACTCATCGCGGGTGCCGTCTTGGCGTTGACGCCGATCGCCACGTTGATGTTTCGGTTCAACAATCCCGATGCCTTTTTGGTCCTGCTCCTCGTCCTTGCGGCATACGCCATGATGCGCGCGATCGAGAAAGTATCGACCGGGTGGCTGGTACTCGCGGCAACATTCGTTGGTTTCGGTTTTCTCACCAAGATGATGCAGGCGTTTGTGATTGTGCCGGTTTTTGCACTTGTCTATCTCGTCGTCGCTAACACACCACTTCGTCGACGCATGTGGCAACTACTTCTCGCGGGGGTTGCTCTGGTCGTCTCCAGCGGCTGGTGGGTTTTGATTGTCGCCTTGATTCCGACCAGCGATCGTCCCTATATCGGCGGATCCCAGCACAACAGCATCGTGGAATTGATCATGGGCTACAACGGATTGGGCCGTCTCACCGGCAGCGAGACAGGCAGCGTCACTCCCGGGGTCGCGGGCGGCGGCATGTGGGGCGAGACCGGATGGTCACGGATGTTTTCTTCGGAGTACGGCGGACAGATCGCCTGGCTGATACCCGCGGCATTCATCGCGCTCGGAGCAGCGTTGTGGTTCACCCGCCAGGCTTCGCGGACGGACATCACTCGCGCCGCGGTGCTGTTGTGGGGCGGGTGGTTGATCATCACCGGGCTCACGTTCAGTTTTGCAGCCGGCATAATTCACCCTTACTACTCGGTTGCTCTGGCTCCGGCAATCGGCGCCCTCGTCGGCATCGGTTCAGTGATGGTGTGGCAACACCGCGATCATGCGTCAGCGCGCACGACACTCGCCGTCGCCATGGCGGTCACATCGGGTTGGGCTTACGTCTTGCTCGGTCGTTCCGCGGATTGGATGCCGTGGTTGCGCAACCTCGTGCTCATCGGGGGAATCGTCGCGGCGATCGCGCTAACTTTCGTGACGCTCCTGCCGCGTCGAGCAGCTTCGGTCGTTGCAGGCGCTGGACTCGTTATC
>JBBRTC010000017.1:0-38390 GCA_038244765.1 Candidatus Nanopelagicales bacterium
CCCCAACAAACCAACCCCCGCCCCCCCACCAACCGCAACCACAACACCAACCCCCCCTGTTGGTTATTTTTTGGGCCCCTGTGGGCCCCTCTTGTCAAAAAAACCCCACGACTCGGCGGGAGGGGAACGCTGTTTGGCCACTTTGTCGGGGGTGGAGGCCGTCCCCTATGCTGTGCCGGTCCCCGACGGCATGGGCGTCGTGGGTCCGGCTCCTTCGGTCCCGCCGCGGGAACCAGTCCCCATCGTCTAGCGGCCTAGGACTCCGCCCTTTCAAGGCGGCAGCGCGGGTTCGAATCCCGTTGGGGGCACGCCACGCAAGATCCGCATGATCAGCACGACCGCGCGGTACGCCGTGCGTCTTGGCCCCGTAGCTCAGTTGGTTAGAGCGCCGCCCTGTCACGGCGGAGGTCGCCGGTTCGAGTCCGGTCGGGGTCGCGCAGAGAGCATCGTCTCGCCTGCGGCCAGGTAGCTCAGTTGGTACGAGCGTCCGACTGAAAATCGGAAGGTCGACGGTTCGACCCCGTCCCTGGCCACCAAGAAAACTTTTGCAGCGTAAGCACTTTCGGCGCCGCCTATCCCCACTGAATCAATGGGCCAAGCGCTTCGGCCCTACTTCTGCCCTTAACAAACACACGATCTGCCAAGAGCCTGTCCGTTTCGGACGATTCAACCTCCGCAGCACGCCGCCGTTTGCAGGCTCAGGCCCTACCTACACCCGAGGTCCAATGAGAATCAACCTGACCAGCGTCCTCGTCGACGACCAAGCGAAGGCACAGCAGTTCTAGACCGACGTGCTCGGTTTTCGTGACGAAGGACGACGTGTCACTCGCCGAATGCCGCTGGCGGACCCTTGGCTCCCCCGAAGACCCGCACGGCACCGAGTTGCGGTGACCATCGCGGATCTCGACGATACCTGCGGCGCCCTGATCCAGCTGATAGCGCGCCACTAAGAGGCGCCAGCCTCTCGCTCCTGTCCCACTTCTGGCGGTATGGAGACGAACCTAGGATCCTGACCATGGCCACCAATCCGGATCGTACGTCGTACTTCCCCGCCATCGAGAAGAAGTACGGGCAATCGATGTCCTACTGGTTCGAGCAGATGGACGAGATCGTCGACCGCAAGTACCCGGAGCAGATCGCGTTCCTGAAGGAGAACCACGGGTTCAGTCAAGCCCACGCCAACGCGCTAGTCATGTACTGCCGCGGCTCGAAGACCTCACGCCGGTTCGACACCCTTGATGGCTACCTCGAGCCGTTCGACGAGATCAAGGTCAAGACCGTCCGGGCGATCTTCAAGGCCATCACGTCGAAGTACCCGAAGATGGAACAGGTCATCGCATGGAACCAGCCCATGCTGAGGCTGGACGGGGCGTACATCTTTGGCGTCACTGTCCTGACGAACCACATCTTGATGGCGCCGTGGAGCAAGGACGTGCTGGCGGAGTTCGCCCCCCGACTGACCGGCTACAAGGTGAACAAGAAGACGATCCAGGTGCCGATCGACTGGAAGCCCGACATCAAGCTCCTGCGGGACATGGCCGCTGCCCGCGTCGCGGAGGTCTCCGACTGAAGATCAGAAGGTCGACGTTTCGACCCCGTCCCTGGTCGCTCAAATGTCGCTGATCGACCTGCGCGCCGTTGCTTCGCTGCGCAGCCACTCCCACCGCGCACTCAGCCGCGAATGCTCCGTCCGCCGAGCACGGTCCCTGTCAGCCGCGCACTTCGGCGTACGCCGCACGCACGGCCGGAGTCGCAACCCCACTGAACTCCTCGGAATTGATGGCTTCAGGCCAGACAACGGGCTGACCCGTCCACGCTGCCGCGGCCTGTCGGGCGGCGCCATCCGCGACGTACTCACTCGTGCTTGGGACGAGCACCGGACGCTCAAAAAGCAGCGGCGCGATTCGGCGTACGGCTTCGGACTTCGAGCCTCCCCCGATCAGGAAGATCCGCTCGACGCCAACGTCACAAGCCACGAGGGCATCAATTGCGTCGGCCAGTCCGCACAGCATCCCCTCAACCGCGGCCCGGGCAAGGTTTGCCCGCGTCAGGTTCGTCGTCGTCATACCGATCAACGAACCGCTGGCATCAGGACGGTTCGGGGTGCGTTCTCCTTCGAAGTACGGCACCAGCACCAAGCCGCCGGCACCGGGATCGGCTGACAATGCAAGGCGATCCAACTCGGCAAAGTCGACACCCAACAACGTGGCGGTTGAGGACAGGACTCGAACTGCGTTCAAGGTGCACACCAACGGCAGGAAGCGACCGGTGGCATCGGCGAATCCAGCGACGGCTCCCGTGCCATCGGCGGTGGCCGTGTCACTCACTGCAAACGCTGTTCCGCTTGTGCCAATGCTGACGATCACGTCGCCGGGACGCGCGTCAAGGCCAAGCGCCGCCGCCATGTTGTCGCCGGTACCGGCCGACAGTGAAATGCCATCGGCCACGAGTCCGCGCAGAGCACCGGTGGCTCGCGTCTCCCCAACGATGGCGTCCGGCCCCATGACCTCAGGAACAGAGGGCGTACGCCGAAACGCAAGCTCGAGGAGGTCAGTGCGATATAGCCCCGTCGAGGGTGACCAGTAACCGGTGCCCGACGCGTCGCCACGATCCGTGCTCGGCGCTGTCGGGGTTGACGATGACTGTCCGCCGCCGGCGAGACGCCACGTGAGCCAATCGTGTGGAAGGCACACACTCGCGGTGCGGTTCGCGATCGCGGGTTCGTGATCTGCGACCCACCGCAACTTGGCCACGGTGAATGACGCGACCGGAACACTTCCAACGGCGTCAGCCCACACCTGCGCGCCGAGTTCGTCGACAAGCGTGGCAGCCGACGGGCCCGACCTGTTGTCGTTCCAGAGCAAGGCGTCGCGCACGACCGCACCGTCGTCATCGAGCAACACCATCCCGTGTTGCTGACCACCGACTCCGATGGCAGACACATCGTTCAGTCCACCCGCATTCTTGAGGGCCACCGCGAGCGCGTCGAACCACGCCTGCGGATCCACCTCCGTGCCGTTAGGGTGAGGCGCGCGCCCCTCACGAAGGAGTGCCCCGGTTGTGACATCGCGCACAACGACTTTGCAGGATTGCGTCGACGTGTCGACTCCAGCGACGAGGGACCCACTCACCCAGTCACCTTTTAATCGAGGAGCTCAGTGGACTAACGCGCGCCGAGCAGGTGCTCGACGGCGAGCTGGTCGAGTTGGGCGTATGCGTAGCCACGGCTTGCGAGTGCGTCAACATCGACATGCGCGTCAACATCAGCAACCAGGTCGTCATAGGACTCACCCGGCGCGAGCGTCGAGATCGCCGTTTGGTCCACGCGGGAGGCAACGAGCGCTGCCTGAACCTCGGGATCTGCGCGGAAAGCCTGCGACCTTTCCTTGAGAAGCAGATAGGTCCGCATGTTTGCCGCGGCTGACGCCCACACGCCGCCGATGTCCTCGGTGCGCATGGGCTTGTAGTCGAAGTGGCGCGGACCGGTGTAGTCGCTGTTCTCCAACAAGTCAACGAGGAAGAACGCGTTAAGTACGTCACCATGACCGAACACGAGATCCTGGTCGTACTTGATTCCCCGCTGACCGTTGAGATCGATATGAAAGAGTTTGCCATGCCAGAGCGCCTGCGCGATGCCGTGCACGAAGTTCAATCCGGCCATCTGCTCATGCCCGGTCTCCGGGTTTACCCCGACCATCTCCGGTCGATCAAGCGCTCCGATGAAAGCGATCGCATGACCGACAGTGGGCAAGAAGATATCGCCCCGAGGCTCATTTGGCTTGGGCTCCAAGGCAAATCGGATGTCGTAGCCCTTGTCGACGACGTACTGGCAGAGTAAGTCAAGAGCTTCCTTGTACCGCTCGAGAGCGTTGCGAACATCCTTAGCCGCATCGATTTCAGCCCCCTCGCGACCGCCCCACAGCACATAGGTCGTCGCACCTAGATCGGCCGCCAAATCAATGTTCCGCAAAGTCTTGCGTACAGCAAAGCGGCGTACGTCGCGGTCGTTGCTAGTGAACGCGCCATCTTTGAAGACGGGGTGGGTGAAGAGATTGGTCGTGGCCATCGGGACTTTCATCCCGGTTTCGTTGAGTGCCTTCTTGAACCCGTCGATGAGTTTTTCGCGGGTGGAGTCGTCGGACCCAAACGGGATGAGATCGTCGTCATGAAAGGACACGCCTGATGCGCCCAGTTCCGCGAGCCGATGCACTGATTCAACCGGGTCGAGCCAGGGTCGGGTGGCGTCACCAAAGGGGTCGCGTGCCTGCCAACCCACGGTCCATAGCCCGAAGGTGAAGTTGACGTCGCGCACATCGGAAAGGGCCATCAGTTCCTCCGGGGGAACGAGCAGGGAACCCTGGGTCGGTTTCACTTCGCAACATACTCCGAACCGGGTTGAGGCGGTCCAAGAAGTTCGAGGCGTGATCTCCAGTGGATTTATTCCCGATGTCTGAGAGACGTTTTAGACACATAATCGCCACCCGGATGTCACGGCCACTCAATTTGCACCCAGCAAATTCGAGGTAGAATCAGTGAGTAAACATCATCAACCGAAGGCATCTCATGTTCAACCTGCTTCACGTTCTTCACCCCGAGTTCGATCCGACAACCCCTGCCGACAACGACATCGTCGCGATGTGGGACCAACTACGCGCTGACGCAATCTCCGCTTCTGACCGGGCCGAGATCGACGCGATCTTCACCCGGTACGCCGCCTAGTTCCTGCACTGCCCGGTGCGCGAACGCCGTACCCGGACGAGTCGCACCAGTCCATACTGAGCCGGTGCAAGGACTTGTGATCATCGATATCCAGCGCGACTACTTCCCCGGCGGGGCCAACCCCTTGGTGGGTCCGGATGCGGCCGTACAGCAAGCACACCGAGTGCTCACTGGTTTTCGCGCGTCGAGCCGTCCGGTGGTGCATCTACAACACGTGTGGGACGCACCGGATGCCACCTTTATGCGCCCAGGTACGGCGGGCATCGAGTTCCACCCCCTTGTCGAACCCGTCGTCGGTGAGGTAGTTATTCAAAAGACCTCACCAAATGGTTTCGTCGACACCGCCCTCCTGGACACGTTGCACGAACTTGGCGTCAATGACTTGGTCGTCGTCGGGATGATGACAAGCATGTGCGTCGACGCCACGGTGCGAGCCGCTGTCGACCTCGGTCTTGCTGTCACCCTCGTCCATGACGCCTGTGCCGCGCCTGATTTGGAATTCGACGGGGAGACGATTCCCGGCGCGACAGTGCACCTCGCGTTCATGGCCGCCCTCGCTGACGGATATGCGAATGTCGTCAACGCCGATCAACTCCTCGCCGCATCAGCTTGAGTCGCCCCCGGCGACACGGCGTTACGTGCATGGCCGAAACCCGCCAGCCGGGTTGCCTAACCACATCTAGCATCGCAAACGTGACCTCTCGCGTGACAACCGAAAGCCCACCTCGAGCCCGTACTAGTTGGCCCGTGCTCATTGCAGTGTCGATCACCGTTGTCGCCTGGGCGTCAGCTTTCATCGCGATCCGTTCAATCGGGACGACGTTCGATCCCGGACCGCTCACCTTGGGACGACTCGCGGTGGGCAGCATGTCACTCGGCGTCCTGCTTCTTGCCCGTCGAAAGTGGGTCGCGCCCAATCGCCGTGAATGGTTGCTCATCGTCCTGTGCGGGCTCGCGTGGTTCGGGATCTACAACATCGCACTCAATGCCGGTGAGCAACGCCTCGATGCCGGCACGGCGGCAATATTGGTCGGAGTTGGGCCAATACTCATCGCGGTACTTGCGGGCGCACTACTGGGAGAGGGCTTTCCGCGTTGGCTGATCATCGGCGCACTCGTTGCCTTCGTCGGCGCGATCGTCATTGGGGCAGCTAGCGCGCGCAACAAATCCGCAGACCTACTTGGCGTCATCCTTTGTCTCGTCGCCGCCGTTGCTTACGCGATTGGGGTGCTCGCACAAAAGCCGACACTTCGTCGTCTGCCAGCGCTCCAAGTCACCTGGTTGGCCTGCACCATCGGCGCGGTGGCTTGCTTGCCGTTTGCTCAGCGCCTCAGCGAAGAGACGGGTGCGGCAACGCCGGGCGCGCGGGCCAGCCTGGTCTATTTGGGACTTGTGCCTACTGCGATTGCCTTCACTACTTGGGCCTACGCCTTGTCCCAAATGAATGCCGGGCGACTCGGAGTGACGACTTACTTGGTGCCACCGCTGACGATTGTGGGTGCCTGGATCTTGCTCGGCGAAGTGCCGCCCGGCTGGGCGATGTTCGGAGGAGCGCTATGCCTCGTGGGCGTGGGGCTGTCGAGGCGAAAGAGCTAGCCAGGATTTTAGGTTGACATCGCTAACTGACCTCCCCTAACATACCGACGTCAGGTTGACTCGGATAAGTTAGGCGGAGGTCGTCATGGCCAGCACAATTCAGACTCCTGGAACTATCTCGGCGCGACCGGCAGGTGATTCGCCACCGCGCGCCTTGATGGATCGGCTCGGCGCTTTCATTGTCCGGCGCCGACGGCGGGTCCTCGTGCTGTCCCTGCTCACCGTCTTAGTCGCCGCGGCAGTGGGCACTGGGGTCTTCAGCCGTTTGCAGTCTGGCGGCTTCGACGACCCCAACTCCGACTCGTCTCACGCGGCTACGTTGCTCGCGGATCGCTTTGACGCCGCTCCCGCCGACGTGGTGGTGGTGGTCAGCACTACCGGCAAATCAATTGACGAGGCTGCGGCGACCGCCGCAGGCAAGGAACTCACCGCGAAACTCGTCGCCGAGCCCGGCGTCAAAAACGTAACGAGTTACTTCATCACTCGCAGTCCTGCCCTTCGCGGCACAGCGGGCACCGATGCCGTGATCACCGTCAACCTGACCACCAGGGATGAGGCCGCTCAAACGCGTGCGGTCGAACTTGCAAAGGCCTATCAGGGTCCGCTTGCGGGAACACCGTTAACCCTCGGAGTTACCGGTACCGCGACGGTGTTCGGTGAAGTCGGAGACACCATCACGAAGGATCTCGCGAAGGCCGAAAGCGTGGCGATTCCGCTCACGATGTTGCTCTTGCTTCTGGTCTTCGGAACCATCGTCGCCGCCGGGATGCCATTGGTCATCGCCGTCGTCGCTGTCATGGTGTCGTTCTTGGCGCTCTACCTGACCACGCTCGTGACCGACGTCTCGATCTACGCGCTCAACCTCGTCACCAGCCTCGGCCTTGGCCTGGCGATCGACTACTCACTGCTCATCGTCTCGCGCTACCGAGAAGAACTCGCACACGGCCACGACACAAACAACGCGGTACGCCGTACGGTCGCCACTGCCGGTCGCACGGTGATGTTCTCAGCGGTAACCGTCACGATCTCCCTTGCTGCGCTGCTGGTGTTCCCGCAGTACTTCCTTCGATCATTCGCGTACGCCGGGATCGCCACGACGGCACTTGCCGCGTTGGCTGCGGTGGTCGTCCTCCCCGCAGTGCTTGCGACACTGGGTACACGCGTCGACAAGGGCAGGGTGCTCAAGTCCACGACCCGCGTAGCTGATGACAAGACCGGCGGTTGGTACCGGCTCTCCGGCGTCGTAATGCGGCGCCCGTGGTGGTTCCTCATCGGCGGGACCGCCCTACTCATCACGCTCGGACTGCCCTTCACTCGCGTCGTCTTTGGTCAAACCGACGACCGCGTGCTACCCGCCTCATCCCAAGTCGCCCAAGCATCAAACACGTTGCGTAACGCCTTCGACTCCCGTGAGACAACGCCGCTCACCGTTGTCCTACCGGCGTCCCAACCCGCGGGCGACTCTCTGGCCGCTTATGCCACAACGCTGTCTCAGATACCTTCGGTCGTTCGGGTCGACTCTGCAGCGGGAAGCTTCAACGCGGGTCGGCTCGTGGCACCGCCTACGTCCGCCAATCAGCGCTACGAGAACAGCAACGGAACGTATTTGTCCGTGATCGCCGACGTCGAGCCGTACTCCACTGCCGGCAAGGAACTCGTGTCCGAGATTCGCGGTACACCTGCACCCGGCCCCGCAGTCGTCGGCGGAATTTCGGCAACCTTCGTCGACTCGCAGAACGCGATGGGCGCACGACTGCCGCTCGCGATCGGCATCATTGCAATTGCCACCTTCGTGCTGCTCTTCCTCTTCACCGGCTCAGTGGTGCTACCGCTTAAGGCGTTGATACTGAACACGTTGAGTCTCACGGCGATGTTTGGGGCCTTGGTGTGGATCTTCCAGGAAGGACATCTTCAATGGTTGGTCGGCGACTTCCAAGTGACGGGCATGCTCGACACAGCGATGCCCATCCTGATGTTCTGCATTGCATTTGGACTGTCCATGGACTACGAGGTCTTCCTCCTGTCCCGCATCAAGGAGGAGTACGACAAGACTGGTGACAACACCGAAGCTGTACGGATCGGGCTGCAGCGCACCGGGCGCTTGGTGACGAGTGCAGCGGTGCTGCTCGCGATCGTTTTCCTTGCCTTCGCCACCAGCGGCGTCACCATCATCAAGATGCTCGGAATCGGTGTCGCGTTGGCGGTACTCGTCGACGCCACGATTGTGCGCGGACTGATGGTTCCGGCATTTATGCGGCTCGCCGGAGATCTGAACTGGTGGGCTCCCGCGCCGCTGCGCCGGCTGCACAACCGGATCGGCTTGAAGGAGTCGGCCTCGCCTGATGCAACCGATGTCGAACCGGACCTCGCATCCCCGGCAGCCGCCGGTTCCGCCGTACAGTGAGGCCACTATGACTACCGCTGCAGCTCGTCCTCGTCGTCGCGCACCGCGCGGCCAGGGCGAGTTGTTGCGCGGTGAGATTCTCCAGGCCGCGAAGGATCTGCTCGCCGAGCGTGGTGACGAGGACTCGGTGTCGGTGCGGTCCGTGGCAGAACGAGTCGGGGTGAGCACCCCGTCTATCTACCTGCCTTTCCCAGACAAATCGGCGCTCATCGCGGCTGTGTGCCAGGACGTTTTCGCCGAACTCGACCAAGAGATGGAGGCGGCCGCGGCCGCGGCGTCCAGCCCCTTCCTCGGTTTGCGCGCTCGTGGTCACGCCTATGCCCGCTTTGCGCTGGCCAACCCCGAGCACTACCGGATCGTGATGATGGGTCGCCCACATGTGGGACACGAATTCTTTAGTGGCGATGACCTCACGTCGAGTGCAACCTTCGCTCACCTCGTCGCCGCGGTCGCGCAATGCCGCGAAGCGGGCGTCTTCTCGGACGCTCAACCCGATGAGCAAGTCGCCTTTGGTTTGTGGGCTGCAGCGCACGGTGCTGTGTCGCTGGTGATTGCGAAACCCATGCTCAACATCGAGGACTCTTTGGCGATGTGTGACCAAACGATTAGCGCCGCTGGAATCGGACTCGCTGTCCTCGCTCGCCTCCCTGAGGAAGTGGCCGAGACGCAGGACTCAGGCTCGGAACTTGACCTGGTCGCGTTGCTCGACACGATGTTCCGAGCTGAAAAACAGGCAGCTCCCTGAATCACTGGTCAGCAAGAAACAATGCACGTCGTGGGCATGCTGCAACTGCAGCCTTGGCGCTTCTGAATTCGCGCCGGGCCACCGACCCGTTCGACAAGATCGGATATCCCCAGGCATCGACGGCGATCAATGCCGGGGCGATGAGTGCGCAAAGCCCAACGCCGTCACACAACACTGGGTCCACCCGTAGGTGCGCCACCTGGCCAATCGACGCCGCGCTGCCTGGCGAGCGAAGGCGCCCGCTCATGCTCGTACCGGGATTGGGAGAACAGTGCTCGAGTTGGCTGCACGCGTCGTGACAAGACAATGTCCGCGTGTGCGATGCGAGTGGACGTCCTCGGCGAACGCGCTGAATGCCGATGAAAGCATCCGAACAGCGCCATCGGGGTGCTTACAGGCCCCCCGACCGACGATGTCACCCAAGAAGCGGTCTAACCGTCGGTGTTCGGCGCGCCCCATAGATCCGCTCGCAAGATCGGCCATCAACTCAGCAACCGCGGCGAGCCCGAAAAGGCACGGTCCACATTGTCGAGCGCTCGAGTCAGACAAATAGCTGACCAACGACGCTGCCTCGGCGATGCCACAAGCATCTGAGGGCAGCGGCGCGATGACGCCTGCTCCGATCGAGAGGCCATGGCTACGCAAGGCATCCGGATCCACGTCGAGTCCAGCCGCGTCGAACCACGGCACCCAACTTCCGCCGTAGCCGCCAAGCAAGATCGCCTGTGGTGCGTCGAATCCGACGCCACTAGGAGAGCGCCAATGGGCACCCACGAGGTCAGCCACCTTCTCCCAGGGATCGGCTTCGCAAACAATCCTCGTATCGTGGTTGACCACGGTGACCAGCGACGTACGCCGGTATTCCCCAACCTCCGTACGCGCGAGTATCGCCGTCCGAGCGAGCGTCTCGACGTTGTTGACCAGGATCGGGCGATGCCCGTCGCCCCAGGGAACTGCCGGGTTGCGAGCCATTTGCGGGAGGGCCGGTCCGCCAGCGAGAGCTTGCATCACGGCGGTCGCCTCACCCGTGAGATAGCGATCGGGCCCGAGTTCGATACGAATGCGAGGTTCGATCAGTCCACGTGCGACACGATCATGGAGTGCGCGTTCTAGCACGCTTCGCGTTCTGTGCGCCCCACGGTGCAACCAGACGACACACTCGGAGGCCCCCACCGCTTCTGCCGCGCACACCAAGCCGTCGACCACAAGGTGGGGGCGTTGCTGCAGGAGCGCCGCGTCTTTGCCACTAGCAGGTTCGCCTTCCGCGCCATTCGCCACCGCGATGACGCCGGGGCCTGCACGACGAACTGATTCCCACTTTCGGCCCGTTGGAAAGTGGCCGCCTCCGCGACCAGTGAGCCCAACGTCATGCATTCGAGTGATCAGCGCGAGACCTTCAGAACCTTGCATCACTGGGCGGTCGCCGTAGCGCATTAGGTGGAGACTTAGGTCATCGCCTTCAGGTGCGACGAGCGGGGTCGAACCGAGTGCCGGAAAGATGACAACGCCATCAAGCAACTTCGTCACCGGCTGGGCCGACGGCGGGGCAACGAGACGCAGCTGGTGGTGCAGCGTCATCGGCGCGGCCCACCGTGACCTGCGAGATAACCATCGGCCGCACGGTGCTCCCCCAGAGGCCCCATCGCCGAATTCAGATCGTCGACCAAGTCGCTGGGCGTCTTCGCCACGTATCGGCTGATCCCAACACCTACAACTAAGGCCGCCGTGGCGATGTAGAAGCTCTGCATGACAGGACTATCGCTTCCCGCAAGGAACCCGTGACCCCACACCAAGACAAGTGAAATCGCTGAGACCTTGTGAATTGGCCACCAGATCCGACCGATGAAACGGCCGGCCAGCGAAGCAGTCAACCCAGCAAGAAGACCTGCATAGAGTCCAATGACCCCAAGAGTCACCGGAACCGGTCGATATGTAGATCCCATCGGAACCAGAGAGCCAAAAATTCCAACGCCAGCATACGAATCCGTCGCCAACACCACGACGTGCAGGACGGTGAAAACGAGCGTGAAGACCGCGAGGGCCACGTGCGTACGAATCCGAGTTGTAGCGCTGGGTCGAACGATTCGACTCCGCCGAGGATGTGACAACAGCAGGCCGAGAGTGACGAGCGCGATTAACAGAATGTACGAGGTTATCCCCGCTGCTCGCCCAAGAATCCACGGAGCATTTCGATTGCCGGCCAATGACAATGCAGCAGTTCCCACTAACCAGCACGTCAGAATGGAACTGAACACTATGACGGCGGTCATCACAGTGTTTCGAAGTAGGCGTCGAACCCGTAGGTGCCCGAGCCCCGAATCAGTCGACATCGATTGCCTGCCAGAGAAGGTACGGCCTCATCGCGCGACTACACGAGACCCGCCCGTCCTCATCGACCCAGAGCGCCGCAATCTTGTGCCGGACGGCAATCCGGCGAAGTTCGCCCCTCCCCGCGACAAAGAGCGCCTTGCTCCACACCTCAGCCATAGCTGGGTCGGCATCCACGACTGTCACCGCTACCAGCCCCGAATCAGCGGGAGACCCGGTTCGGGGGTCGATCAGGTGATGCACCGCGCGCCCATCAACGACCCAGCGGCGAAGGCGAAGGGAGGACGTAGCGACCGCGCAGTCCGACAGGCGGAGTACGGCGATTGGCTCTGAGGCGCCAAAAGGATCTTCAACTGCGATGGACCAGCCCTCCCCGTCAAGACCGTGCCCGTCGGCGTAGCAATCGCCTCCAGCCTGGATCAGAGAGGCGCGACCGGCCAATCTCAACTCCGCGGCGGCCCAGCGCACAGCAAGACCTTTGCCTATCCCGCCGAGATCGATCGGTACGCGACCGATTCTCACTGCACTTTGCTCGCGGCTGACTCCTGGCTTCCAACGGACGCGCACTCGGCGCTCGGTGTTTCCATGAGCAGTCGCAGTCGAGCTGACCGAAACGGATCCCGCCTCGAAGGGAAGCGAGGCGGAGTATCCAATTCTTTGCAGACTTCCGAGCACTCGCGGATCGAACAAGCCACCCGTGACTCGGTGGGCTTTGGCCGCTTCTGCCACCGCATCGACACACTCACGCGGTACTCGACGCCAATGCCGGCCCGCTACATTGGCTTGCATAAGCGGGCTTGTACTCTCAAAGCGCGTACAGGCCGCCTCCACGCGACGAAAGACATCCTGAGCCGCGTCAAGAGCCGAAGTCGCGTGCGACTTAGGGTCAACGATCCACATATTGATATCGGATGTCATCGCGCGAAATTCTCTTTGCAGGTCCAAACCACGAACGGCTTGGTTGGAACGCGTCACCTCGCCACTCACTCCAACCTGCGAGGCATTCATGGTTTCACCGCGCCCGATGCACCTGTACTCCCTTGCGCGGGCGGAGGCGGCGGCTTGGGGGTAGCCCGAGGCGATTGGGCCGAGGATCTTTTCGCCGTTCGGGATCTGTGCGAGTTGGAGCGCGACGTCGAAGGTGACTTTGCCCCACCTCCTAACGATGTTACAGACGACGCGGATCGGGCCGCCACGTGAATCGCCTGGGCCTGCGCTCTGAGCACCGCCAGTTGCCCCCTCAACGCGGCGACGTCTACTTGTTCCCGCCTAAAAGCCAACTCCAACGACACGATCGCCGGATCTACCTTCGTAACCACTGGACTTCGGGGCGGCGCAGCAACGGGGATCGGGCTATGTTGCGCCGCCCACGAAGTAGTCGCCGCGAATACTGCTGCAGCGGTTGGGGCCATTAGCGCTGCCACAGACCAACGCCGATGCCCCGAGCGAGAGTTAGTCATGTTTCTAAGACCCTGCCTGGTCATCCGTATGTACGTCGCCAAGATTGTCAGCGGGCTGGTTCTCGTGATCATCGTTGGCGCCGTTGACTTCATTGACATCATCGGCGTCAGGGCTGGTTTCAGGATCGCCTGATTGATTGGTGGAATCGGCCGATGAGCTCGTTGACGGCGAGCTCGATGTCGCCATTGCCTTGGTAGCGGCCAACTTTGCCGCGCGCCGAGCCGCAGCTTGTTGGAGTTGGCGGGCGTCAAGACTCTTCTTGAGATCCAGTGCCGCGATTTCGGCTTGATGACGAATTTGTGCGGCCTGGAGATCAAGTGCCGCTACCTGGGCTCGCAGGCGATCCTGAGCGCTCTTATCGGCGGATGGCGACGGCGAAACGGATGCCGACCCAGCTTTCGGCGCGGCGGCGAGCCCTACGGCTCCCGCGGCGCCAACTAGACCGGTGACGGCGACAAATGTGACGGCAACTCTCGTACGTCGGTTCATTGGGGACTCCTCGTGGTTGGGGATTCCTGCTCACCTTCGTCACGCTCGCGGCCGAAAGCCAGCGGCATAACCAGGACTTATCGCGCAGATGAGCGACAGGAGAGCAACGGGCCTCGTACGGCTCAATCACGCGGTCGCGGGAAGTTCATCACCACTTCAGCGCCCCCTAGCACCGAGCGTCCCAAGACAAAATGCCCGCCCGCCGACTCAACGCAACGTCGCGCGATGTCTAGTCCCAACCCGGTTGAACCCGTTTGACTTCGACCGCGTTGGAGGAGCCCTTCGACTGGGAACCCGGCACCCCCATCGGCGACAGACACTCGGATTCCCCGGCCGTGGGTTGACGCAGACAAATCAATTGCCGCAGTTTCCGCAGTATGAGCAAACACGTTGTCCACCAGGACATCGATCGCCGCGGCCAAATCTGCCGCGCGCACCGGAACGACCAGGGATCGCTCTTCTTGGACACCTTCGACCCGAAGAGTCAGGCTGCGCCCCTGGTCTTCCGCAAGCAGCATCCAGTACGCCGCACGATCGGTGAGGACTACGCCGGCATCGCAGTTTGCAGACGCCCCACTCACCGGAGACCTGGCCGCGCGGATTACTGCGTCGACCTCTGCGGCGAGGTCGTCCACTCTCGATGCGAGTTGGGTGGCGAGTTGGGGATCAGCAACCGCATCTACGTCGAGCCGCAACGCCGTTATCGGCGTACGAATTCGGTGCGAAAGATCGGCCATCAGCTCTCGTTCAGCCGAGACGAGGTGCTTGATTCTTGCGCCCAACTGGTTGAGCGATTGGCCCAGTTCGACTACCTCGGTGGGACCAGACGGCTCGACGCGCGTCATCAGATTTCCTGCCGCTAATTCTTCAGCGACCCGAGAGGCCTCCGTCACCGGCTCGGCGAGCCGTCGCGCAACAAGGCTGGCGGCCAACGCAGCAATCGCCACTAGCGCGATACCGAGACCGATGAGACTGAACGTCGCGTTGCGTACGCCTTGTGTCAAAACCTGGTCGGAGACGAACACACGCACAACACTCAATCCGTTGGATCCTTCAACGGGAAGCAATACCTCCGTCCCCCCAGGAACCTCGGTGGTAAAGGCTCGGCCGGTACGAGCCAACACCACGGCTGGAGTCACGGGGGCCGGCGCGCCGATTACGCTGCCGTCACTGCGAAAAACCGTACTGCTATTGGGGCCGGACGCGTTTAAGGATGCGACTACGGCGCCGAGACTTCCACTGTCCTGGGCAGCTACAACCGCCACATTCTGAGCATCTTGTCGTGCCGTCGAAAGCGCTCGGTCTACGGCAAGGCTGCGTACGAGGACAACGAAAGGTACGAGGAAGGCCGTGACGACAGTGACGGACACCGCGATCCCATACAGGACCAGTCGCCTTCTCATTCCTCGTCATTCTCCGGGGGTGACACACGAAGACCGACGCCACGAACGCTATGAAGATAACGCGGTGCTTCGGCGCTCTCGCCCAACTTTCGTCGCAGCCACGACGCATGCACGTCGATGGTTTTCTCGCCAGCGCCGTATGGCTGTTGCCAGACCTCGCTTAACAGTTCCCGCTTGGTGACAACCTGCCCGGGCCGCGCGGCCAGGTAGGCAAGGAGATCGAATTCGCGGCGGCTAAGCGTGAGCGCCTCGCCGTCTAATGTGGCCGTACGGGCCCCAACGTCGACCACGAGTCCGCCGACGACAATCGGTCCCGCACCGACCTGGGCCACCCGACGCAAGACGGCACGCACTCGTGCATCAATGTGATCAGGACTAAATGGCTTCACGACGTAGTCGTCAGCCCCAAGGTTTAGCAGGCGAATTTGTTGAATGTCCTCATCTCGTGCACTGATGACTACGACAGGGACATCGGTGACGGCCCGCAGCATCTTCAACATCGATCCGCCATCCATATCCGGCAGGCCCAAATCGAGCAACACCACATCTGGGCGATCCTCGACGGCCAACTTCAGCCCCGACATCGCGTCACCCGCTGATGTGACCCCGTGGCCCCGCTCGGCGAGCGCTCTGGACAGGGATTGCCGGATTCCCGGGTCGTCTTCGACAATCAAGATCTGCGCCACGCCATCACCGTAGAGCCTTCCGAAATCAACAGACGCCGCCAGAGGGACCGATACCAGTCTTTGATGCGGATTTATGCCCCACTTATCGCAGTTCGCTCGGGAACAGGGCACAGTTGAGACGTGCGACTGAATCGGCTGCTTACGCTCGTCGGATGGGCCGGAGTAGTCGCATTTCTGACGGCAGTGACGTGGACAACGGCAAGCGCAATCATCGATGACGTCGGCGGAGGCCGCACCGACGTGCTTTCGGCCAGTGACATCAATGGCCTGGCCTCTGCAACTTCTGTGAGCGCGAAGGGCTCGACGCCCACAGCCCCGCCACCTCGTCCTGCCGCAACTCCAACAATGCTTCCACCCGTACAAGTTCCGACGCCCACTTCGGTTACTCCGAATCACACCTCCAACGGCCACCACCTCGCCTCGCCGAGGCCCACACCGGCGAACTCACAAAACCCTCGACCCTCTCCAACGGCTACCACGTCGGCAACGTTTGCAGTTCCCGGCGGTGCGGTAGCCGTCACGTGCCGCCAAAGTTCAATTGCCTTGAACTACGCACGCCCCACGGATGGTTGGATCGTCGAAGTCGGCAATCGTGGCCCTGAAGAAGTCGAAGTGGCGTTTCACTCAGCCCACGACTCCGCTGAGGGTCTGTCGGCGAGCAATGCCAGCGACACCGAGATCGTGCTTCGTTGTTCCGGAGGCGTGCCCATTCGCAGTTGAGTGAGACTCCAACGAAACGCATTTGGCCCGCGTAATCTCCATCTATGACTTTTCGGACGATTATCGAACCCTTCCGCATCCACTCGGTGGAACCACTCCACATGACGACACACGAGCAGCGTCAATTTGCGTTGCGAGCCGCCGGCTACAACTTGTTCAATCTGCGTGCTGAAGATGTGCTTATCGATTTGCTCACCGACTCCGGTACGGGATCGATGTCCGCAGAACAGTGGGCTGGCATTCAGCGCGGTGATGAGTCCTACGCCGGGTCTCCCTCCTGGTTCCGGTTTCTTGCCAGCGTCCAAGACCTCTTCCCCTTCACACACGTGATCCCTACCCATCAAGGGCGGGCAGCGGAAAAGATCCTGTTTACCGCCATTGGTGGCGCCGGCAAAGTCGTTCCGAACAACACCCATTTCGATACGACGCGCGCCAACATCGAATACACCGGAGCCGTGGCACTGGACTTGGTGATCACCGAAGGTCGCAATCCGCAATCGACGCATCCGTTCAAGGGCAACATGGACTTAGAGGCGCTCGAGGCGCTGCTGGTCGAACGCGGCGAAGACGTACCTCTGGTCATGGTCACGATCACGAACAACTCCGGCGGTGGACAGCCCGTCTCGCTGGAAAACATTCAAGGCATTCGCGCCGTATGTGATCGCCACAACAAGCCACTCTTCCTCGACGCCTGCAGGTTTGCCGAGAATGCGTGGTTCATCCGCGAACGCGAAGACGGCCAAGGAGATCGCGAAGTTCGCGATATTGTGCGCGAGATCGCATCTTTGGCCGACGGCATGACGATGAGCGCGAAGAAAGATCCACTGGGAAACATCGGCGGTTGGCTCGCCATGAATGACGACACGCTCGCGAGCCAATGTCGCACCTTGTTGATTCTCACCGAGGGCTTTCCGACGTACGGCGGACTCGCTGGCCGTGACCTGGAGGCGCTCGCGCAGGGCCTACGTGAAGCGGTCGATCACGACTACCTTCGCTATCGAATCCGCTCGACTGCCTACCTCGGACACGCGCTGATGGGTCTGGACATCCCGGTCGTACAACCGATTGGAGGGCACGCCGTCTACCTCGATGCACGCGCCTTGCTCCCGCATATCGATCCGCTGCAGTACCCCGGTCAATCGCTGGCGATCGCGCTCTACGAGGCCGGCGGGATACGGGGGTGCGAAATTGGGACGGTGATGTTCGGTCGCCAACCCGACGGAACCGAGATTCCCGCGGCCATGGACCTGGTGCGGCTCGCGATTCCCCGTCGCACCTATACGCAGTCACACATCGACTACGTCATCGAAGTGTGCGAGCAGGTGAGTTTGAAGGCTCGTAGTTTGCCGGGCTATCGAATCGTGGAAGAGCCGCCAGCATTGCGTCACTTCACGTCTCGCTTCGAGCCCGTCGGCTAGTTGTACTCGACTTCATCTGAGTGGTCCTCATCGTCGAGGAGATGGCGAGTAGCGATCGATTCGGCGGCCTCGTTCGCTGGGACGAAACCGGTGACGGCACTGAGGAAATCGTCGCGTTCAAGCACAAGAAGATGCGATGACGTGGTCGTCGTAACGGTCGCCGTACGCGGGATGCCTCGCAAGAGGGCAATTTCCCCAAATTGATCCCCGGCATGCAGTCGTCTCAACTCGGTTCCTCGCTGGGTCACGACGAGAGCACCAGATTCGATGAAGTAGAAACGGTCCCCAATATCGCCTTCGCTAATCACGGCGATTCCGCCACCGAGGTCGACATCAACAACCGAGGCCGAGAGTTGTTCGAGGGTTCGCTGGGGAAGTGGGGCGAAGATTGGCAGTCGGCGCAGGAGTATGAAGGCTGGGCCGGGCAGGACTGCACGCCCGTCCAATTTTCTGATTTGAGTCGATGCGAGGAGCCCGGCGATCGGCAGAAAAGTGCCGGCCACGACGAAGGCTGCACGTGCCCCGAAGGCGTTCACCAATAACGGTGCCACAACGGAACCGATTGCGAGACCCACCATCATGAGTCCCTCTTGGATCCCGAATATTCGCGACAAGAGGTCCGCTGGCACGGTTCGCTGGAGCAGTGTCCGGGCACCTACGTCAAAGAAGGCATTACCGGCGCCGTACACCGCAATCAACCCAAGAGCCATCCAAAGCGACGTCGCTAGTCCCACCAGAGCGATCGGTACGCCGACGCCGAGCACGCCGACAACCAGTGCTGGCGTCATTCGTCGTCTCCCGACGAGAACGACGGTGAAGGCCGCGCCGGCAATTCCGCCCAGACCGAGCGCTGAAGTCAGTGCACTTGGTCCGGACTGGCCGGTCTGCAAAATGTCGAGCGCCAGCACGACCAGGAAGATGTCCATCAACCCCATCACGATGAACTGTGCACCCACCATCAGCACGAGCAGCGCGGCCGGGACATCACGTCGAATTGCGGCGAACCCAGCCGCCGCAGACGTAAGCAAATGCTCATCGCGGATCCGCAATGAAACACGCTGTAAGTTCGCGCCAACAACGAGGATGGCCGCAATCGCCATCACGAGGCCCATCACCAAATACACAGCACCCGGTCCCCAAACAACCAGCAAGATTCCGCTCACGGCAGGACCGGCGAATGACGCGACGGCATATGCGACGGAGGTGGCCGAGTTTGCGGCCGTCAATTCCTCCGGTCCGCGGGCCAAGTCAGGCAACGCGGCATTGTGAACTGGTCGGGTCAAGGTGATGGCACACGCAGCCGCCGCTGCCAACAACGTGATGAGCCAAGCGGAAGCCATCGTGGCGAGTGCGATGCCTGTCGCCAGCATGGCAAGGGATTGAAGGCTGTAGCCGAGGGCGAGTGCGCGATTGCGTGGCATTCGGTCTCCGAGAACCGAGCCCAAAGGGGCGACGATTGCCGCTGGTACCAGTTGTGCCAACGCGATCAGGCCGGCCTCGGTTGCGCCGCCCCGACCGAAGGCCCAAACGAGGATCGCTATCCAGGTGGCCCACTCCGCGGCGTGGAACAGAAAGAAGGCCGCGATCGCTCTTCGCAAACCTGAATTGCGTAACGCGGACACCAGAACCGAACTGGTCGAGGGGCGTGTATCCGCGACCATCTACCAAGCACCCCGCGTTTCTCCCAGGCCTCACTCATCTTCCTTCGCGAGCTGAGGCTAACCACCGGGGCAGCCGACCGGACAAGATTGGGCAATCTGCTGAACCGCTTGACCCGTAAGGAACATAGGGCAAGGCTGCGTCTTGGTTCCACACCCACCTGAGGTGTCAAGGAGATCGGCCAAAGCAACCGGCCCGACCCCCTGAGCGAACCCTGGGGAGGTTTTGATGTCATTTTCTCGTCGTCGACCAAATATGCGTCGCAGGGTCGGAACTATTGCAGCCTCCGTGCTCGCCCTCACTGGACTGAGCGCGGTGAGCAATTCCGCTCAAGCATCAGTCGTTAGCCTCAAGATTCAGTTCACTGCTGCCGTGTCGTCGCCGGACACCGCGACGTCGCCCGTGGCCGCTGTCATCGGCACGCCGGTGCATCTTGATTTCAAATTGACGAATACGTCGAACTTCTTTGCGCCAATGGGGAAGTTCCAAATCACGGCACCAACCGGGTTCACCGTGGCCACTCCGAGCGTTGATCGGGCCGGATGGACAGCCAGCATTTCGGGTCAGGTCATCACTACCGCGATCGCACGCCCGCTCACACTCGTGGGATTGCGACCCGGTCAATCACTCACCTTGTCCGTTGTGGCCACCGCAACCCCGGCCGCAGCGAATCCGTTGCTTGTCGAAACTCCAACAACGTGGGCAGCCAAGGGATACGGCTTCCTCGGTCTACTTCGCTTTAGCCTTCAGGGGCCAAATCCTGTGGTGGCTGTCGTGACCGCGGGAACCGCTACATTCGCCGCGGCTCCGAACGTGCCACTCACCGGCATCGCGGCTCCCGCCGAAACTGGTGGGCCATGCCTCCTAGACCCGAACCCCGTCTGCTCAAAGGCTGATCTTCCGCACGGGGCCAACGGCAACGTGTATTTCGTGCAACGTCCGTGCGCCATCGGCGTGGACGTCGGCTGTGCGACAGGCAAAGAAGTGGAGCTCTCGGCGGACTTCGGGACTCTCTACAGTTTGACGTCACCAGGGTCAGTCACGATTACGTGCGTCGAATCAACCTGCTTCCATAAGGCCGATGGCCAAACCATTCGCGAGGAGGAGCCATCGAGCGAAGGCGTGGTCAATCCGTACGACTACAACTACACCTGTGTTCCATTGAGTCTATGTGGCTCTGACTACACCGAGCGTGAGGTCGAGGAAGACTTTGCGGCTTACCCGATCTTTGTTCAACTCAAGGGGGCGACCAGTTTCGTTCAGGCTCCTCGCTGTGTGGTCACTAGTGATCTCACCACGAGGGGTGTGATTTCCTCCCCCGCCGCGGTCACGCTGGGATTCTGCGTCGATGTCAATGCGACCACGCGTACAGGCAATGCATTCAGCGGAAATCTGAACCAGACCGTGTTGTTCGTGGAGGATCCCAAGATGCGCCCTTAAACGGGGTAGCGATCAGAACCCACGAAACCTAATTGAGCAAGGTCAGCGGCGCTGCGGGATCGAAGGTCCGCGGCGCCGCTGACATCTTCGGGGCCCGTAATGCTTGCAAGCTCGGCCAATAGGAATCCGCGTTCCACGTTCCCGTGCGTCTCACAGTCGTGCAATCCCTTTCGGTATGCCTGAACTGCCTCCTCGATACGCCCCATCTGGGCCAGGGCCATCCCCTGAATTCTTCGCAGAATGGGAAGCAGATAGCCAGCACCCAATGAATTCGCACGGGCCAACGACTCAACACACAAGCTCACCGCATCATCGGGGTGGCCGGTCTCGAGGAGTATTTCCGCAAGGGCAGTGTCGGTTTCCACGATCTCCGCGGCAAGGCCGAGATCGACAAAAATCGCACGGGCTCGCAACACCTGGTCGTGCCCGGGGTTGAACTCACCGTGTCGTGCGGCTCCTAAACCGAGCCAGCGAAGAGTTGAGGCCCAATACTCTTCGTTGTCCAAACCGCGGAAAATCGGGAGCAATGCCGTGAGCACGTCGTGCGATTCGGAGAGCAGGCCTTGACGCAATAACACGTCCCCAACGTTGTGAGCGGACGCCGCGGCACCCAACGTGTCACCGGCCTCCTGCGCCGCGTCCCTGGCCCCTTCAAACATCGAACGCGCTTCACGTCCACGACCCTCGAACCACGCCAGTACGGCCAGGTTGTTCATGGCGCGCGATACCGACTCGCGGTCACCCAACTCTTCAAACAACTCAAGGGCCAGCCGCCCATACGGTCGCAGTTGTTCGACGCCCGCCATTGATGATGCCGAGTGCAACGCTTCGTACGCCTCGGCCAAAGCCCGAGTGTCCCCAGCCTCACGGGCATCCACTTCGGCGCGCTTGCCCCAAGTTATTGCGTCGCGGTAGCGCCCCTGCTTTTCCTTGACGACGGCGTAAGTGCCCGAGATGCGCGCGCGCGCAGCGACAGCGTCTGTCCCGCGCTCCGCCTCTAACAAACCTCTCGCACGACTCAAGGTGCGCAACGCGATTGAGGCGCGTCCGAGGCGTTCATCGATGACTGCCTCCTTGCGAAGCAAGCCCGCAACCTTGAGTGGATCACCTGACACGTGTCCTCGAGCGGCGCGGTATGCGGATCGGGCTCGGTGAAAAGAACCCACGCGCAGGAGCGAGTCACCGAGTTGTTCGAACACCACAACCCGGACACCCACGTCAATTTCCGGAAGGACCCGCGCTGCGCTCGTCGCCCTCGTGTAGAACTCGGACGCTTCGGCGTAGGCGTAACTCTCCCTCGCGAAGTCGCCAGCACTGCGCGAATATTTCCAGGCTTTCTCAAATCGTCCTGCGTGATGAAAGTGAAGCGAGAGGAGTTCAGCTTCGTCATCTGGATTTTCCAGCGTCAATTCCAAGGCGTCTCCGACACGGCCATGCAAGGCTTGGCGTCGTGCGAAGGGCAGCCCTTCATAGGCAACATCGCGGATGAGCGATTGCCGGAACCTGAATCTCCCGTGTCCTTCCGCGAGCAGAAACTCTCCAAGATGCCTCATGGTGTCGCGTTCCGGCGGGAATTCTTCTCCGGCCAAAAGCGACCGCAGTTGGGCCTCAGTGAACGTAGGGCCGAGGACCGAGGCGTAACGCAAAATCGTGCGTTCGTGGGGTGCGAGTCGATCAATCTGACTTGTCACCACGTCCTCGATTGATTCAGGTAGTGCCGAAAGTCCCTCCGCGGAATGCGCCGCGTTGACCAAGACCCGAAGAAATAGCGGGTTACCACCAGACCTGCTGATCAACGACTCTGCGACGTAAGGGGGAACTGGATCATCAGCAAGGCAGAGCGCGGCCATTTCCTTCGTTGACTGCGCATCTAGGGGGCCAAGCCGATGCTCGCGGGTAAATCCACTCTGGGAGGGCTGAAAACCTCCAACGACGTCGCGCCGCGTGACGACGAATAGCCAGGGATGCTCAGGCGCCTCGTTGGCGAGTCGCGAGAGCAATTCGGCGGAGGCGTCATCGATGAGGTGCACGTCCTCGATGGAGATCACAGCAGCGCTGGGTAATACGACGTCGAGGAACTCGATCAACACTTCCTCAAGGCGGCTCTTGCGAAAGCGATCGTCGAGTCGACGTGTTTCAGGTGTCTCATCGAAATCCACCCAAAGCGGGATCCCAAGCAATGGCATCCAGATGCTCAAGTGAGGTGCGTTATCGGCAACTCTGGCCTGCAGCCTGTCCATGATTTGTTTCGGGTGAGCTTCCCCTGTCAGACCTAGGATGTCGCACAGGATCGTGTGCATCGCGGAATACGGCGTTGTGGAAGCGTATTCCGTACAGGTCGCCGAGATGATTGGCACGTCTTCGGCTGACTGCAAGAACTCTCGGACTAGGCGGGACTTACCGATCCCAAGTTCTCCCGAGATGACGAGAAACCCCCCGCTGCGTTCGCGCACACGGTTAAGGGCCTCCGCCAGCGCGGCCACCTCCACATCACGCCCGACAAGCGGCAACTCGGGAGTCGACTCTGCGCGCTCTCCCACAAGGGAACCCACGCTTGCCGCCTCGATTGGAATCGACTTCCCTTTAACCATGAAAGGGGGAAGGGGCTCAAGATCAAATGTGGCACGCGATCGCGACGTTACTGCCGTCGTTGCCAACACTTGTCCAAGTTGGGCCTTACCCATGACCCGGGCAGCGACGTTGACAGCGTCGCCCTTCACTGAATAGGTACGCCGAAACTGCGGGCCGAAGTCACCAGCAAACACCCCACCGCGATTTATCCCGATTCGAAGGGGCAGCGTCCCAATGCGGTCGGCAATGAGTCGACAGGCGCGAAGGAGCCGCTCCTCATCGTTTCCTGCACTCGTCGGCGCTCCAGAGACCAACATGATCTTGCCACCATCTCGGTTGATATCGGTCTCGAAGAAAGTGACACCGAACCGATCGGCCGCCTCCTGGACATTGCGAATGCACTCCTCCAGAGCCGACGCGAGCGCGGCCGGGCCGTCTCGACTCATGAGGTCATCCGTCCCACTGAACTGCACAAAGGCAACCGTGATTGCGCGATGTTCGGCGCCGCCAGATCGAGCAAGCAGTTGCTCGCGGATCGGCTTGGGTAGCACCTCGCGAAGGTCGAGTCCAGAGACGTTCGAGGCGGGCCTGACGCCCACCGACTCGAGGATTGGTGACGAGCGGAGCAACCAAGCACCGGCACGTTCCTTGCCAACTACCTCCGGCGGGAGAAGTGCCGCAGTTTGGGCACTTATTCCAATCTCGCCAGCGCTGGCAATCGCTTCAATCTCGGCCGTGCGGCTGGTATCCGGGCCAGCGATGAGTAACTCGCGATGAAGTCGTGGGTCACCGACCAAGAAGAATTGAAATCGGCCGCTGTGAATGCCAACCGACATTCGCAGAACAACCTTGCCAGCAGTGGTGTTCAGGTGTCCGACCTGGCGGAGTGTGGATCGCATCCGATGCGCTGCCCTACAGGCGCGCTGCGCATGGTCTGGTCCGTCGAAAAGTAGGAGCACCGCATCGCCGCCCCACTTCACCAATCCGGCGCCGTCCTCGTACGCCACGGTCAAAAGCTCGGCGAACGTGGCATTGAGGTTTTCGCTCATTTCCTCCGCACCGACCCGGCCTCGACGAGCCAGACGTTCGGTCAACGCGGTGAAACCGGAGATATCAACAAACGCCAAGGTTCCGTCGACTTCACGGTAGAGATCACTGGGCGAATAGCGCAGCCAGTCAACGACAAGTCGCGGCACGTAGGGCCGCAACTGTTCCGACTCGTACTGATTCTCCACCGACCGCCAACCGTCGCCCTCGGGGAGCCTGACTCTAGAGGTAGGCCGAGGGCCGCGCTCCGGATTGATCACGCAGGGCGCGAACCTCCTGCTCGTCGTAGCGTCGGTGGCCACCGAGGGTGCGTACGGCGTGCAATTTGCCCGCCTTCGCCCAGCGCGTCACGGTCTTGGGATCGACGCGGAATAGTGCGGCCACTTCGGCCGGAGTCATTAAACGTGCAGAACTGGGTACGCGACCCGACATGTGCTTCTCCCCGAGGTGGGCGACCGCTCCCGAGGGTCGACTCCACATTGGGGCGCCGGGGCGGTCAGGTCCAGGGCCATCGTGGTCCTTGCCCGATTGATCCGACATGGCCCATTTGGGCTATGTCGGGGCTAAGTCGTCCGCAGGGTCTCGGGCGGGTGCTTGCGTGGGTTCCCCGGCTGGCGTACACCCCGACCTGCGGCAGCCGACGCAGCAGGTAGAGTTGTCGCGTACTCAGCAGCCGGCGTCGGCCATGCCTTCGTCGGTTGCGTTCACGTCGTCACCACCGGGAAATGACCCGGATGAGGGGGTCGAGCCATGGGGCGCGGCCGTGCGAAGGCCAAGCAGACCAAAGTCGCACGTCAGTTGAAGTACTCCACTCCGAACACCGACTTGAATGCGCTTCAAGCCGAGTTGGGTCACGCTGGAGATACCTACGTGCCGCCGGTGGTCGAAGACGTCATTGACGATGACGAAGAAGAGGACGACGACCCGTACGCGAAGTACTACGTGGAGGACGACGACACTGATGAAGCCGAAGACGACGGAGACACTCGCGCCTCCTAAGCCACCACCCCCTTTCGCCGAGTCGTCAGTTTTGGGTCAGTCTTAGCCCATCCAGTGACCAAAAACTGACGACTCGGCGGGGAGGGTTAGGCGTACGAGTTGTGCAGCGTCACCGCGCCGCCGAGCCCGCCCTTTGCTGGTGAATCTCCGGACTCTCCGTCGCCGCGAGGACGAACGGCCCCTGTCACCCAACTCTGAATCCCTCGGTTGACCATCCGATCGATCGCGGCATCGGCGTACGCCGAATCGACCACCGCGAGCATCCCGACACCCATGTTGAAGGTCTTCTCGAGTTCTGCTGTATCGATCTTGCCTAGGCCAGCGATGAGGTTGAAGATCGGATGCGGTGCCCAGGTTGCCCGGTCGATGTCGACCGCCAATCCCGTTGGCAATACTCGAGCAAGATTCGCGGCAATTCCGCCTCCCGTGACGTGACTCATCGCGTGCAAGTCCCCGCCCGCCGTACGGGCCAGATCGAGCACGTCGAGTGCATAGATCTTGGTCGGTTCAAGCATCTCTTCACCGAGGCTTCGCCCGAGGGAATCCACGTGACGGTCGAGATCCAACCCTGCTTGAGTGAGTAAGACGTGTCGCGCCAGTGAGTATCCGTTGGAATGCAGGCCACTCGACCTCATCGCGATGACAACGTCGCCATCACGGACGCGAGCCGGGCCAAGCAATTCGTCGGCTTCGACGACACCAGTCCCAGCGCCAGCAACGTCGTACTCGTCAACGCCGAGCAGTCCGGGATGCTCGGCGGTCTCACCTCCGACGAGTGCACACCCCGCCTGTCGACACCCTTCAGCGATACCGGAAACGATGGCGGCAATGCGTTCCGGGACAACTTTGCCCGTGGCGATGTAGTCAGTCATGAACAACGGCTCGGCTCCGCACACGACGAGGTCGTCGGCAACCATCGCGACTAAGTCGATACCGATCGTGTTGTGTCGATTGAGTCGTTGCGCGATGGCCACTTTTGTTCCGACGCCGTCGGTTGACGTAGCTAGCAGCGGGCGACGAAACCGTAACAACGCTGAGGCATCAAACAGGCCCGCGAAGCCGCCAAAGTCGCCCACAACTTCGCTGCGTTGCGCGCGCGCAATGCTCGCCTTCATCAATTCGACCGCGCGTTCGCCTTCGTCGACGCTGACACCGGCATCGGCGTACGACGAACCTACGCGTTCGGTTGCCAGCGACACTGTTCGGGAAGTGGGCTCAATCGAATCAGTCACGGGCGAGTCAGGGCCTCTTCGGCCCCGCCGGCGACGACCACTGAGTCGACGCCGTCGATGTCTGACCTCACGTGCCGCGCGATGCCTTCGAGCAGGTGCTTGCCGAGCAACTCCGGCTCGGGCAATTCGATCGGGTAGACGCCGTCGAAGCAGGCACGACAGAGATTGTCCTTGGCGATATTGGTCGCTTCGATGAGCGTTTCCAATGACACATAACTCAGCGAGTCAGCGCCTATTGACGAGCAAATTTCGTCCGTCGTCAGACCGCTTGCGAGAAGTTCGGCACGGGTCGCGAAGTCAATTCCGTAAAAACACGGCCATTTCACCGGCGGGCTTGAGATCCGCACATGGACTTCTCGCGCACCTGCCTCGCGAAGCATCCGAACGATCGCGCGTTGGGTATTTCCGCGCACGATGGAGTCGTCGACGACAACCAGGCGCTTACCCGCGATCACCTCGCGCAGGGGGTTCAGTTTGAGTCGGATACCTAGTTGCCGGATCGTCTGCGAGGGCTGGATGAAGGTGCGGCCGACGTAGGCGTTCTTGACCAGCCCCTGCGCGAAGGGAATACCTGACTCCTGGGCGTAGCCGACCGCGGCCGGCGTACCCGACTCCGGCACCGGGATGACGAGGTCGGCATCGACCGGGCCCTCCCGCGCCAGCCGGCGTCCGACCTCCACGCGGACGGTGTGAACACTCTGTCCGGAAATCGTGGTGTCCGGCCGAGCCAAGTAGACATACTCGAACAAGCAACCCTTAGGTACGGCTTCGGCGAACCGCTGCGATCTCAAGCCGTGTTCATCGATCGCGATCAATTCGCCAGCTTCGATCTCGCGCACGAATGACGCGCCGACGATGTCGAGGGCGGCCGTTTCAGACGCGACCACCCATCCACGTTCTAGCCGCCCCAGCACAAGCGGCCGGATCCCTTGCGGGTCCCGCGCGGCGTACAGAGTTTGATCGTCCATGAATACCAACGAGAAGGCGCCGCGGACCAGGGGCAACTCGGCCATCGCGGCGGCCTCGACGCTTTCGTCTGGGTGGCTGGCGAGAAGTGCGGTGAGGAGATCTGTATCGCTCGTCGCCGGAACAGCCATCCCGAGAGGTAGCTCGCCAGCCAAAGCCAGCCGCTCCCCGAGACGGGTCGCGAGTTCATGAGTGGATGTCAGATTCCCGTTGTGACCCAGCGCTAGGTGTCCATTAGCGGTCGCGCGGAACGTGGGTTGCGCATTTTCCCAAACACTTGACCCGGTCGTCGAATACCGACAATGCCCAATGGCAAGGTGGCCCTGCAGACTCTCCAGCGCGGTCTCGTTGAATACCTGGGAGACCAGACCCATGTCCTTGTAAACCAAGGTGTGAGCACCATCGCTTACCGCGATTCCCGCAGATTCCTGACCGCGGTGTTGCAAGGCGTACAGGCCGAAGAAAGTCAGCTTGGCGACTTCCTCGCCGGGGGCCCAGACGCCAAAGACTCCGCAGGCGTCCTGCGGACCTTTTTCGTCGGGGAGAAGTTCGTGCGAAAGCTTGCCGTCGCCGCGTACCACGAGACCGAGTCTACGGGCACTTCCGCCCCCACCCACCACCCACGCCGAGTCGTCAGTTTTTGGTCATTAACGAGCCCCATACTGACCAAAAAGTGACGACTCGGCCGAGGGGGCGGGAGGGTCAGGTACGGGGGGCGCGCTGGCCCTCGGAAAGTCGTTGGGCCAGATAGACCGGGATGATGAAAGCGATGAGAAGGGCCGCCGCCACCACGTTGATTATCGGCCCTTGATTTGGCCGGAACAGGTTGTTGAAGATCCATTGCGGCAGGGTCTCGGTGCCTGGGCCCGACGTGAAGGTGGTGACCACGATCTCGTCAAAGGACAAGGCGAAGGCGAGCAGGGCCCCAGCAATCAAGGCGGACCGGATCAAAGGAAACGTCACAAGTCGGAAGGTCTGAAAACCGCTCGCACCCAAATCCGATGATGCTTCCTCCAGACTCACCCCGGTACGCCGAAGCCGTGCCACCACGTTATTGAAGACCACCACGATGCAGAACGTCGCGTGACCGAGGATGACGGTGAATAGCCCGAAGCCGATGCCAAGCGGAGTGAGTACGGTTCGGAAGGCCGAGTTCAATGCGATTCCGGTGATGATGCCGGGCAACGCGATCGGCAAAATCACCACGAAGCTGATCGATTCCCGGCCAAACCATTTATACCGAGACACTGCGAACGCAATCAGTGTTCCCAACATGATGGCGATCGTCGTCGCACCTAGGCCGGCTTTGATGCTCGTGACAATCGCTGAGCGAACACTCTGGTTCTGAGCGGCGTCGCTCCACCATTCGAATGTCCACCCGGTGGGCGGCCACGTAAAAACCTTCGATGCATTGAATGAATTGACGACGACAACGATCAGTGGGACGTAGATGAAACTCAGCGCGGCCACGGTAGCCAGCAACAGCAACAAGCGGGCGCGTCGGGTCAGGATCACGGTCATCACCTACAAGTCATTCAGTGCGCCGGTACGGCGTACAAGGAGGAGATAGATGACGATGACACTGATGGGGAAGAAAGCCGCCGCCGCGGCGAATGGGAGATTGTTGGCGACACCGACGTTGTCGTAGATGATGTTGGCAAACATCTGGCTCGGGCCGCCAACAATCTTCACCATGATGTAGTCGCCGAGCGTCAACGAGAACGTGAAGATCGTGCCAGCGACAACCGAGGGCCACACGAGCGGCAACACGATGCTGCGGAACGTACGTCCGGCCTGCGCGCCGAGATCCGCGGACGCTTCGAGAACGGAGTCGTGAATCCGCTCGAACCCTGCGTAGATCGGCAAGATCATGAACGGCAACCAGAGGTAGGCCAGCGACAAGATCGTCGCGGGAATGCCAAACCCAGGTCCCTTGAGCCCCAACGGTTCTAGCACCCAATCCAATACGCCGTTGTTGATGAATATCGTCTGTAGGGCAAACCCTTTGACCAGGTAACCCGCCCATAGCGGCATCGTTATCGCGATGATCAAAGCGAAGCGGACGCGTCTCGTGCGTACGACCTTGGCGGCATAGAACGCAATCGGCAACGCGATGGTTAAGTCGATGATGGTGACGGCGATAGCAATGCCGAGCGTACGAAGCGCGACCGTACGGTAGACCGGTTCTGTGACTAGCGTGTGAAAGTTGTTAAGCGTCGGCACCTTGATGAGCGCGCCGGTGAATGAATTGACGCTCCAGAAGGCTGACACCAACAGGACCGTGAGCGAGCCAAGATAGAGCACAACGAGCCACAGCATGGGCGCTGCGAGCAACGCGGTCAGCCTCAATCGAGGGTGGCGATAGAAGAAACCGGAGCGGCCACTCGACGTCCGAGGCGCTGGCGGCGCCGGAGTTGGGTCAAGCGACGCGGCGGTCATAGTCATCGCGCGTACGTCACCCTTCCACTTACTCAATCTTGCGGTCGCGGGCCTTCCAACCGATGGAGTGCGGTGGAAGGCATCGGCCAACCAGCGCACTCCATCGGCTACGGAATCAACCCTTGATCTCCGTCCATGCCTGAGTCCACGCGGCGTAGTCCTTGCAGACATCGCCACGCCCGTCGACACACGCAGAGATCGGAGTGGTCCAGTACGCAAGGCTGTTCGCGTACGTCGCGTCCAACGCGTGGTACTGGTCGCAGAAGGTCTTGTCGACCGTCTTCGCACACGCCAGCGTTTGGGCAGGTGCCTCGCCGAACCACTCAGCAACCTGAGCGTTCACCGATGGCGACACGATGTAGTCCATCCACTTGTACATGCAGTTCGGGTGCGTCGCCTTTGACGCGATCATCCACGTGTCGGACCACCCAGTAGCACCCTCAGAGGGCACGACCGACTCGATCTGCGCCTTCTTCTCCCCGTTGGCGAGGTTGACGTTGATCTGCCATTGCGTGCCGAGCACGCTTTCGGCGGCACTCAGCGACTTGACCGCACTCGTGTAGTCGGCCCAGTACTTGCCCACGATCGTGCGTTGGGTCTTGAGCAGATCGACGGCGGCCTGGAATTGAGTGGAGTCAAGTTCGTAGGGATTGGTGATCTTCAAGTCAGGTTTCGTCTTCGACAGGTAGAGCGCTGCATCAGCGATGTAGATCGGCGAGTCGTACGCCGTGACCTTGCCCTTGTACGGCGAATTTGCATCGAACACAACATTCCATGACGTCGGCGGCGTCGTGACGACTGCCTTGTTCCAGGCGAGGACGTTGGCTCCCCAACCGTGCGGGATGCCATAGTTGACACCACGCACCGTGTTCCATGTGCGGTCCTTCAGGAAAGGCGAGATGGTCTTGTAGTTAGGCACCAGCGCGGTGTTGACGGGAGCGACATCGCCGCCGTAAACGAGGCGGAGCGACGCGTCACCCGACGCGGATACACCGTCGTACTGACCGGTTTTCATCAACGTGACCATCTCGTCAGAGGTGTTTCCGATCTTGACGTTGACCTTGCAACCGGTCTGTTGTGTGAATGGATTGACCCAGTCGACACCCGGAGTTGCCCCGGCTTCGGCGTAGCCAGCCCACGCGATGATGTTCAGCTCGCCCTCACCCGCGCCAACCGAAGTGGGTGCCGGCGATGCGCTGGGTGGCGCCGGCTGTTCGGAACTATTGCCACCCGGCGACGCGGTATCTGACGAGCTACAACCAGCCGCCACGAGTGCGAGAACAGTTCCCGTCACTGCGACTCTGAGCAGACGCTTGGTGTGCATCTACTTCCTCCCTCGGTCTTGAATGGTCCGCGAACAAATGAGTCGCGGGAATTGCCTCTCGTGACGCTTCGCTCTCTTAGTGCACTCTGTATTCGTGTTCGCTGCGCCACATGAGTTTCACGTTGCGCGCCTTCATTGCCTTCACATGCATGGACGTTGTATCGCGGTTCTGTTGCAACGCTACGAGACTTCCGCCAACTTCGAGATCAACCACGAATCTTGTGCCCGAACCGACATAAATCACGTCCCGGATAGTGCCGCCAACAGCATGTTCGCCCGGCTCGACTGCGTCATTGGGTTCGCAGAGGCGGATCTTTTCGGGGCGCACGCTGAACGTGCCTTCCTTGCCGAGAACCTTGAGCGCGGCCTCACCGGTCAGCAGATTGGAGGTCCCGACAAATCCCGCCACGAACTCGCTCGCTGGCCGCTCGTACACGTCGGCGGGCGTACCCACCTGCTCGATCCTTCCGTTGTTGAAGACCGCGATCCGATCCGACATCGTCAGTGCTTCTTCTTGATCGTGAGTCACGAAGACAAAGGTCAAGTTGACTTCGCGCTGAATCTCTTTGAGTTCAACTTGCATCTGTTCGCGCAACTTGAGGTCGAGCGCGCCGAGGGGTTCGTCCAGCAGAAGCACTTTGGGCCTATTGACGAGCGCGCGCGCAAGCGCAACACGTTGTCGTTGTCCCCCGGACATTTGTGACGGTTTGCGCGAGTCGAACCCTTCGAGGCGTACGGCGCGCAGCGCTTCGTCGGCTTGGAGGCGTCGCTCCCTCTTGGGCACCTTCTTTACGCGCAAGCCATATTCGACGTTGTCGATAACACTCATGTGCGGGAAAAGTGCGTAGTCCTGAAAGACCGTGTTCACGTCCCGATCAAATGGCGGTTTTTGCGACACGTCCTCGCCATCGAGCTCGATCAAACCCTCGGTCGGCAACTCGAAACCAGCGATCATTCGCAGCACGGTCGTTTTTCCCGAGCCTGACGGACCTAACAGAGTGAGGAACTCGCCATCGGCGATGTCGAGGTCAATGCCGTCCACCGCGGTGACGTCGCCAAAGCGTTTGCGCAGGCCGCGCAGACGGACAGCCACTCGCGGCTCGTCGGACGCGGATTTTGTCAACGTGACACTCGATTCGGAGGTTGGGCTCTCGCTCATCAAACCTCCGTTGGGACCGCGGCTGGATATCGATCGAGTCAAGCGCACGCGCGGAAATGCGGCGCCCGCCGTGGCTCCGGGTGTGCCACGGCGCCGGGGTGGGCGTCTCGCGTGGCGACCATAGCGCGTGATTCGTCGTACGGCGAGGGATGCACCGCGGATTTCGTGGCAATCTCGGACATTGTGAGCGATTTCGCCACGAGAACGCGATCGCGACAATGGTCTAGACCCATTCCCAGCGGGTTCGAACCCAGCCAAGCAACTGAGATCGCCGCTGCTAACGTCCGCGCGTGACGACTGCTGCCTACCCGTTTCCCGATGGTGCCGATGCGCTCGACCTCACCCGGCCCGCCCACAACTTGTACGCATTCGCCAAGACGTGGGGGACGTTGGGAGACACCCCGGCGTACGGCGTATTTCACGGCACGATGTACGCCTGGATCGAGGGTCGCAAACCCCTCCCGATGTTCGGCTATCACGGCACGGGTGTCACCAAGTGCCGATTTCTCGACGATGGCCGTTTGCAGATGCGCGGTAAAGAAACCGGGTACTTCACCGACTTGGCCAGTGGCGAGCCGATAGATACGTGGGACAACCCGTTCACTGGAGAAACAGTCGCGGTCTACCACTTTCTTAACGACCGCATCGGTGGCGAGTTAACCCACGAAATGCCGATCCTGACCGTCGGAGATCACCACGATGAAGGCTCTCGCATGAATGAAGGGTCATCGCCAGTGGTCGGGACTGGGTCGATCCCGTTTGTGTTGCCCTGGCAGGTGTACGGCGACGAAGTCCTGCTCGAATGGGACTACGCCCATGAATACCCGAATCCCGTTGACCCGGTGCGCTTCCCACACTCATCAACGGGCAGCCGGATCAATCCCAGCGAACACTTCACGATCTACACCTCGTTGGCAGAGCTATCCGATGAAACCTCACCATCAGCTCACTTTCGCGCCGGCTTCTCCCGGTTGTCACCGATGTGGCCGTGGATGCGGATGGGTGGCGTGTCGCTGGGTACTCGTGAAGCCGCAGGACTACCTGGAACCGGCGATCTCGGTGCGGTCATGTTTGGACGATTGTTTTCCCGGACCGCCCGACGCGGATTGGACGACATACCTCGCCCACTCTTGCGTCGGATCGAGCGCGACTGTCCGGCCTACCTCGAACTCCCAAAAGACTGGGAGATGGGCCCGATCTTGTCGACGTGGGAGGCGTACGCGCGCGACACCGCCCCGGAAGCATGAACCCCTCTCACCGAGTCGTCAGTTTTAGGTCAATCGGACCGGTCAATGTGACCAAAAACTGACGACTCGGCGGAAGGGTTGGGGGTCTGAGGGGATTAAAGCGGGAGGTACGCCGAGAGATTACTGCGCTCACCGGATGCTCGGATGAGGCCCCGGCTGGTCGCCTCGAGCCAACTCAGTTCGCCACTAGCCAGCGCGAGCCACGTTGTGGCGTCGGTTTCTACGACTGCCGGCGGGGTGCCGCGGCGATGTCGTACTCCCGGGATGCACTGGATGACGGCGTACGGCGGTATGCGAACTTCCACGGAATGCCCTGGCGCCTTTCCCGCCAGTGCCGCAAGTGTCGCCTTGACCGCGAGCCGCACAGATTCGTCGGGGCTGCTCATGCCTGACGCGTTCCTATCCAAACAAAGCGGGCAGGGTTGCTTCCGACGCCATCTGTAGGTCGCGTAAGGAAGCGCTGAAGTTGTCGGTCACGACGAGGGCCGCGTCGGGGTCTGCCCCCAATGAATCGCCCACAACTCCGATCCGCGTGCACGGGACCCCGGCGTCCGCGGCGAGTGTGAAAGCCGCAGCTACATCCGTGGGCGCGACAGCGGCAACTGCGCGGGCCGTGGATTCGGCGAAGAGAAAAACGAACGCGTCGTCGATGGGGACGTCGATGCTTACGCCGCGTTGTCCGCGCAGCGCCATCTCGACCAACGTTTGCGCGACGCCGCCATCAGATACGTCATGTGTCGCGGTAAAGAGTCCCGTCATAGCCCCCGCGGTGAGCACCTTGGCTAGGTTGCGCTCGGCTTCGAGATCCACAGTTGGTGGCATACCCCCGAGGTGTCCATACGCATCGTGCGCCCACTCGGACCCGCCGAATTCGTCGCGCGTTTCGCCCAACAACAAGAGCACGTCGTTACTCGAGCGCAACGCCATTGACGTTCGGCGCTCCACGTCCTGGATGACACCGAGGACTCCAACCACCGGAGTCGGATTTATCGCGGTCTCTGCGGTTTGGTTGTAAAAGCTGACGTTGCCTCCGGTGACGGGGATGCCCAACTGCAGACAACCGTCGGCCAAGCCGCGTACGGCCTCGGTGAATTGCCACATGACATCGGGATCTTCTGGCGAACCAAAATTCAAACAGTTCGTGACGGCCAACGGGGTTGCCCCTGTTGCGGCCACATTTCTGTACGCCTCAGCCAAGGCCAGTTGTGCCCCGGCGTACGGATCAAGTTTCGCGAATCGACCGTTGCAATCCGTGGCGATAGCAACGCCGAGCCCCGAATCCGCGTCGACGCGTATGACTCCGCCATCTTCGGGATACGCCAGCACCGTATCTCCCAGGACGTACCTGTCGTACTGCGATGTCACCCAATTCTTGGCAGCAAGGTTCGGCGTAGCCACCATCCGCATGAGAGTGGCGCGCAATTCCTCGGGTGTCGTCGGTCGTTGGAGCTTCTTCGGGTCGTCAGCTTGCAGCGCATCGAGCCAGTCGGGACGCAAGTACGGCCGGTGATAGATCGGTCCGTCATGGGCAACAGTCCGCGGCGGTACGTCCACGATCGTCTCGCCGTGCCACTGCACGTTGAGGCGACCACCGACGGCTACCTCGCCGATCACTGTCGCAGTGACATCCCACTTGGCGCAAATGGCAAGAAAAGCCTCGATGTGTTGCGGCGACACCACGGCGCACATGCGCTCTTGGGATTCGCTCATGAGAATCTCTTCGGGCGTCAAGGTCGCGTCTCGAAGCGGAACTCGTTCGAGCCAAACCCGCATCCCACCATCACCATTGGACGCCAATTCGCTTGTGGCGCATGATAATCCGGCGCCACCAAGGTCCTGAATGCCTTCCACTAACCCGGCGTGCAGAACCTCGAGCGTGCACTCGATGAGCAACTTCTCCATGAAAGGATCGCCGACCTGCACGCTCGGCCGCTTCGCCGGTCCGTCCGCATCGAAAGTCTCACTCGCGAGTACGGACACTCCGCCGATTCCATCACCACCGGTCTTCGCGCCGTACAGCACGATGAGATTGCCGACGCCCTTTGCCGAAGCAAGATGAATGTCTTCATGGCGCATCGTGCCGACGCACAGCGCATTGACGAGGGGGTTTCCGGCGTACGACGGATCAAAAACGATTTCGCCACCGATGTTCGGGAGACCAAGACAGTTGCCGTAGCCGCCGATTCCGGCGACAACGCCAGGCAGCACCCGTCGCGTGTCGGGGTGATCCGCGGGTCCAAAGCGTAGGGGATCCATGACAGCAACCGGGCGGGCACCCATAGACAAGATGTCGCGGACAATCCCGCCGATTCCCGTGGCTGCACCCTGATACGGCTCGACATATGACGGATGGTTGTGGCTTTCAATTTTGAACGTGACCGCCCAGCCCTGACCAATGTCAACGACGCCAGCGTTTTCGCCGATGCCCACCAACAAGGTGTCGGTCTCCGGCTTCTTGTCGCCGAATTGCGCCAGGTGAACTTTGCTCGACTTGTACGAGCAGTGCTCGCTCCACATCACCGAGTACATCGCCAACTCGGCACTCGTTGGCCGACGTCCGAGGATCTCGCGGATGCGGGCGTACTCGTCCTCCTTGAGTCCGAGTTCGGCGTACGGCTGATCGGTATGCGGCGTGGATGCGGCGTTTTCGACAGTGTCGACTCCGCGATTCATGTCGCGTTCACCAACGACCTCAAGACTGCGGTGAAGAACGCCAGGCCATCGGTAGTTGGCCCCGTCAACTCCTCAACGGCATGCTCTGGGTGCGGCATCAGGCCGACAACGTTTCCAGCGGCGTTGCTGATCCCAGCGATATCCCGGCGCGATCCGTTGGGATTTACCTCGACATAGCGCGCAACAACTCGGCCTTCGGCTTCGAGTTCATCAAGCGTGCCTTTGTTCGCGACGTACCCGCCTTCACCGTTCTTCAGCGGAATCACGATCTCCTGGCCGGTTGCGAAGTCGCTCGTCCACGCCGTGTTGACCTGTTCGATCCGGAGACGCTGATCGCGGCAAATGAAGTGCAGGTGGTCATTGCGGGTCAGAGCGCCAGGGAGTAGGTGGCTCTCGCACAGCGTCTGGAAGCCGTTGCAGATTCCGAGAACGGGCAAGCCGTCGTGGGCTTCGGTGATGATCAGGTCCATCACTGGCGCGAAGCGGGCGATGGCTCCGGCGCGGAGGTAGTCACCATAGGAAAACCCCCCCGGAAGGACCACGGCATCTACTTGTTTGAGGTCGCGATCTCCGTGCCACAACTCGACATACTCGCCGCCAGCCAGGGTGATCGCTCGACCCGCGTCACGATCGTCGAGTGAGCCGGGGAAGGTGACTACTCCGACCCGGGCGCTCATGGGCTCCCCTCGTCGTCGACACGAAGGACGTAGTCCTCTATGACCGGATTGGAGAGCAGGGCCTCGGCGAGACGATGCACGTCAGCGAGCCGCTCCTCGGTCAATTCGCCGTCGAGGTCGACCTCGAATCGTTTGCCTTGGCGTACGGCGGTAACTCCGGAGAGACCGAGGCGACCGAGCGCCCCCTGGACGGCCTGACCTTGCGGGTCAAGGATTTCTGGCTTGAGCATGACGTCGACGACGACGCGGGCCACGGCTTCGCTCCGAATGATGGGGGCTGCTTGGGCATACCCACCCTACCGATGTTTGCGCCTCCGCTCGGCCGTGGGGCGCGGCAGCCGAGCCGGTCGTTGGGGCACGGTCGTCGGGGCAGGCGCGCCGGGGGCGCCTACCCTGATGGGATGGCTCGCACCGCGTACGACCGAGGAATGGGACTGCTCCTCGGGACGACGACTCGGGTCCACCGATTGCTCGACCGGGTGACGAGAGGTCGCTTCGGGCGGACGTTCCCCGGTGGGGCGCAGGTGGTCTGGATCTACACACGGGGGCGACGATCCGGTCAGTGGCGGCGTTTCCCCCTGTTGGCGGCGCATGAATCGGCGTCCAGCTGGGTGATCGCCGGGTCTAACGGCGGCCAAGAGCGTGTACCCAGTTGGGTATTCAACATCGTGGCGTACGACCAGGGCTGGCTCGACGTCAACGACTCGCACTGGGCGGTGCAGTTCGAGGAAGTTCTCGGCCCGGAACGCGATGAGGTCTACCAGTTGATGGTAGGGGTTTGGAAGGCGTACGCCGCCTACGCCCAACGCACCCCGCGCTACATCCCAGTATTCCGAATCCACCTTCTCAGCGAAGTGCCGGCTTCCAGCCTCCCTTCCCTCTAACCCCCTCCCCCGAGTCGTGCCTTTTTTGTGAGTAGGGGCGGGACGCGGTTGCCAAAAGAGCAGGCGCGCGGGGGGGGGGGGGGGGGGTGGGTGGGGTGACCCCG
>JBBRTC010000018.1:0-38250 GCA_038244765.1 Candidatus Nanopelagicales bacterium
CGGCGCAAGCGTCGTTTGAGCCAGTCGCACGACCGTGGCCATGCCCGCACCCGAAAGACCCTTGCCGCGCAACTCCGGTGGAATCCAAACCCCTTGCACCTGGCATACCTTGTCTGACACCGCTCCGACTTCGGCTTTGAACACGACTCGGCCGTCGTCGATCCGAGCGAACGCCTGGCGGGCAGTGATGAGTTCTCCGATTCTGGCGCGGTAAGTCGCCATCGCCCCTCCCGCCACGGGCGACACCCCCACCTCTTCGGTGAACATGTCGATACATGCTGGCAAGAGGATTTCGAGTTCATCTTCGCGGACAAATCGAACGAGGGGATCTTCGGCCACTTGTGGGGGTTCATCGCAGACCATGACCGGCTGAACCGCGCGTACTTCGCGAGCGGGACCCCAACTCGATGCCAGCAGATCCCAGAGTCCGAGCACCTCGTCGGCCGGGCCGACCAGTGATGAACACCGACGACCCAGTCGTCGGCAGCGGTCAGCGAAGGCGGCCAACGCTGCTGGGGTCGTCTCGATGGGGACCAGATTCGCCCCGCAGAACAGGGCCGAGACGATTGCGCCGTCTTCGATCCAGCCCCACATTTCGCCTTGCAAGTGCCACGGGTCCAGACCACCTGGCTTCAACCGGGACGCAACGAAGCAATGTCGTACGGGATCCCGGTCGATCAACGCCTGTAGGGCGCCGAGATCACGTGGAGCCAACACACGCAGCAGCCCGGACACGGGTGGCATCCTGCCTGACCCCCGGCACCGATCGCGCGCCAGACTGACCTAACCACGCCAACGAGAGTCAGCCCGGGAGATTGCGAGAGCGCGATGAGCGTCACTGCCACCGATCGCCACGAGGCGTACGACCATCCAACTCGCCCGGCGCCGCTAGTGACCGGTGAGGACTACACCGAGTCGCTGCGTGCTCGCGGGCTTCGGGTTCACTATCGGGGCGAACGCATCGTGGAACCGGTCGATCACCCGGTCGTGCGACCGTCGATCAACGCGGTTGCCCGCACCTACGACCTCGCGATCGAGAAGCCTGACCTGGCGACCGTCTGGTCCGATATAGCTGGCCGCCGCGTCAATCGCTTCCTGCATGTCGCGATGAGTGCCGACGACGTCGTCGCGCAAAATCACATGCAACGAGAACTCGGCCAGCTCACTGGAACCTGCTTCCAACGCTGCGTCGGGATGGATGCCTTCAACGCGCTCTATTCCGTGACCTATGACTGCGATCACGAACTAGGCACGGACTATCAACGACGTTTCACTGATTTTCTTCGCTATGTACAAGCGGAGAATCTGGTCGTTGGTGGGGCGATGACTGATCCCAAGGGCGACCGATCACTCGGCCCAGCCGATCAACACGATCCGGATCTCTTCGTCCGCGTGGTGGAGCGCCGACCCGACGGCGTCGTGATCCGCGGAGCGAAAGCCCATCAGACGGGTTGCATCAATTCGCACTGGATCGTCGTCATGCCGACGATGCGCATGCGCGAGGTGGATCGTGACTACGCGATCGTTGCGGCTGTACCAGTGGACCATCCCGGTCTGACTTTCGTCTACGGACGCCAGTCTTGTGACACGCGAGCTCTCGAACCCGATGGCATCGACGTGGGCAATGCTGCCTTCTCCGGGCAGGAAGCGCTCATCATCATTGACGACGTTTTCGTGCCCTACGACCATGTGTTTCTTGACGGCGAGGTGCAATACGCAGGACCCCTTGTCGAGCGCTTCACCGCGTTCCACCGACGGTCGTACGTCTGCAAAACCGGACTCGGCGATGTGCTCATCGGGGCCGCGGCGCAAATCGCCGACTACAACGGAGTGGCGGACGCATCACATATCCGCGACAAGCTGGTGGAGATGGCTCATCTCAACGAGACAGTCTTCGGCGTCGGTGTGGCCTCCTCGCATCGTTCACTACCCACGGCGGCCGGCAACTATCAAAACGACGAGCTCCTCGCGAACGTGTGCAAGCACAACGTCACGCGGTTCCCGTACGAACTCGCGCGCCTGGCCCAAGACATTGCCGGTGGCTTAGTGGCAACCCTTCCATCAGCGGCTGATTTTGACGACCCCGAGATTGGGCCTTTGCTGGAGAAGTACTTGGCCACTCGCCCGAACGTCGACGTCGAAGATCGCGTACGCATCCTGCGCCTCATCGAGAACATGACGATGGGTCGCAATGCGGTCGGCTATCTCACCGAGTCGATGCATGGCGCGGGATCTCCGCAAGCGCAGCGGATTCAGATCGCGCGCTCGATGGATATCGAAGCCAAGAAAGCGCTGGCCCGCCGCCTCGCCGGCATCGACTAGTTCAACCTGTCGACCACCCGAGATGTTGTTTCCGGAGCAAAAGGAAGCCGGGAAGGACGATTCAGGTGGTAGGCGCCGAGAGTTTCCCACCGAGAGCGCGTGAGAGTCTCGCAACCATCGCTGCCGGATTTTGCCAGTCTTCGTCCGCAGACACTCGCTTGTAGCTCGGGAGCGGGAAGGCCAGCATCGTGGATGCGCCGACGCGACGCAGATTCAAGTGGACTCTCCGAGAGCGGATCAGCCAGTTGAATCGCGCGTTGCAACGACGCGAAATCGCGAGTCGGGGCAAGTCGCTCGTACGCCGAGCGAAGTTCCCCACGCGCGCGGTCACGACACGCCGAATCCGCGCAGATCATCCAGAGTAGGGCGGACCAAGAACCCGGGTTGGTCACGATCAGGCGCGTCATCGCTGCGTCGGATTGCTCCCGAACACCTGGTGGGCGCGACTTGCCGTGAGTCTCGGAAAGTGGATCGAAGGCACAGGTCAGGATCGACCAAAGTGCGGACGGGGCGCAGCATGCATCCACAACTAGCCAAGAGCCACTTGCAGTGTCGCTTCCGAGTCCAATTCAACCCGGCAACGACGTCTCAGGTGGAAGACGACGGGATTTGTGGAATTAGGTGACGGAGACGATGGGTTCGCCGGATTCGATATCGACGCCGATCGAATCGGCAAGCTTGAGGGCCTCTTCGATCAACGTTTCGACGATGAGCGCTTCCGGCACCGTCTTGATGACCTCACCCTTGACGAAGATCTGGCCTTTGCCGTTCCCCGAAGCGACGCCCAAGTCCGCCTCGCGCGCTTCGCCAGGACCGTTGACGACGCAGCCCATGACAGCAACCCGCAGTGGCACTTTAAGGCCCTCGAGTCCGGCCGTGACCTGCTCGGCCAAGGTGTAGACATCGACCTGCGCGCGACCGCACGACGGGCACGACACGATCTCGAGACCGCGCTTGCGCAGGTGGAGTGATTCGAGTATCTGAATGCCGACCTTGACTTCTTCCACCGGTGGCGCTGACAACGAAACGCGAATCGTGTCGCCGATACCTTGGGACAGCAACGCACCAAACGCAACGGCTGACTTGATGGTCCCTTGGAAGGTCGGACCGGCTTCGGTTACTCCGAGGTGAAGCGGATAGTCACACTGCTGGGCGAGCAGCTCGTACGCCTTGATCATGACCACTGGGTCGTGGTGTTTCACTGAGATCTTGATGTCGCGATAGCCGTGCTCTTCAAACAGCGAGCACTCCCAGAGCGCCGATTCCACCAACGCTTCCGGTGTCGCCTTGCCGTACTTCTTTAGCAATCGCGGATCCAGTGATCCGGCATTCACGCCGATCCGGATGGGGATTCCCGCGTCACCCGCAGCGCGCGCGATCTCACCGACCTTGTCGTCGAAGGCCTTGATGTTCCCGGGGTTAACTCGTACACCGGCGCAGCCGGCATCGATCGCGGCAAATACATATTTGGGCTGGAAGTGAATATCGGCGATGACGGGGATATCGGACTTCCGGGCGATCGCGGGCAGCGCGTCGGCGTCGTCTTGACTTGGTACGGCGACGCGTACGACCTGACAACCACTGGCCGTCAACTCCGCGATCTGCTGCAACGTCGCATCGACATTGGAGGTCAGCGTCGTAGCCATGGACTGAACCGAGATCGGTGCATCTCCGCCAACCTCGACGGGGTGAGTTGGGTGGTTAAGCCGGATCTTGCGACTCACTCGACGTGGCGCCAGCGTGGGAGGAGGTAGGGCAGGCATTCCCAATGTCACGGACATGTCGCCATTATCCCGCCTTTGAGCCGTGTGCGCGCCACGGGCGCAACCCCTCAGCCACCGAGTTTGATCGGCTTAAACAAGTCCGCGTAGACCAAGACCACGGACACCGCGATGAGCAGGATGGCGACGGCGTACGTGATTGGCAGCAATCGCGCGACATCCACGGGTCCAGGGTCGCTACGCCCACGCCATTTGGCGACCTTGCGGCGCCCGCCCTCATAGAGCGCCGACGCGACATGGCCACCGTCAAGCGGGGGGATCGGGAGCAGGTTGAACAGGAACAGGAATAGGTTCACCGATCCTGCGATGGTCAAGATGGTGAAGACTTTCTCCGAAAGGTTGACCTGTTGGGCGGAGGTGATGTCCCCGGTGATTCGACTTACGCCAACAACACTGACGGGTCCATTGGGATCGCGGTCCTCGAGGCCAATCGCGGCCTTGCCAACACCGACAACCTTTGCCGGGAATGTCGCAAGAGCCGTCACCGAGCGGGTAGTGAGATCCCACAAGTACGACGGCACCACGGTGATCGGTTGGCGCACCATGGCTTGGACGGGAGAGACGCCCAGGAATCCTGAAGCTACTGGGGTATCCGACGGTTGACCATCAACGGTGATCTTGCGCTGGGCTGTCGAGACCGTGGTTTGTAGCTCAACAAGTCGCCCATCCCGTTGGACAGTCAGTACGACTGACTTGCCGGCCGAACCACGGATCCAACTCGAAAACTCATCCCACGATGTCGCCGTGCGCCCGTCGATTCCGACGAGTACATCGCCGGGTCGTACGCCGGCAATTGCAGCGGAGGATCGAGTCGAACCTGCGCAGTTACCTGCCGCGGTCGCATCGCTGGACGCGGATGTCGCGGTAGGGACGCACGCGACGATCGAGTCCACAGTTTGCGTCGTACTTGGTAAACCAATCGCGGTCAAAGCGATGGCGAAGAAGACGAACGCCAGGATTAAGTTCATCGTCGGTCCGCCGAGCATGACGGCGAGTTTCTTAGGGACCGAGAGCCGATAGAACGCTCGCTCCTTGTCGGCCTCGCCGACTTCCTTTGCACTGGCTTCGCGAGCCTGTTCCATGAGGCCAGCGAGCCGACTAGTGCTCGACTCCGTGACCTTGCCGTCAGGACCGGGCGGGAACATGCCAATCATGCGGATGTAGCCGCCAAGCGGTACAGCCTTCAGGCCGTACTCGGTCTCGCCCTTGCGACGCGACCAGATGGTGGGCCCGAAACCGACCATGTACTGCGTGACCTTCACGCCAAACCGTTTGGCGGGCACCAGGTGGCCGACTTCGTGCAAAGCAATTGACAGCGCGATAAGAAAGAGAATGGCGACAAAACCAATGATCCAGGCGAAACTCACTCGGTCACTCCTGTTGGCTTGTCGAGACCCATCGAGTCGGATTCACGGCTCAGTTCCTCGGCCCGGGCTCGAGCCCAGGCCTCTGAGTTGAGAACGTCCCTGAGGGTCAAGTCGTTCCCGGCAACGTACGCCGAACCGGTGACTTTGCCCTCATTCTCCGCGCCAAGGTGCTCATCGACCACCTGCGAGACCGTGTCGACGATGCTGAGGAACGGCAGTCCGCCGGCGAGGAAGGCCTCGACGCACGACTCATTCGCCGCGTTGAAGACCGCCGGAGCGGTTCCTCCCGCCTCGCCCACGCGACGGGCAAGGCGTACGGCGGGAAAGGCGTCGTGATCCAGGGGGACGAACTCCCACGAGGTCGCCTCGGTCCAGTCGCACGCGGGCGCCGCGTCGGCAATTCGATCGGGCCAACCCAACGCGAGCGCGATCGGCAAACGCATGTCGGGCGGACTCACTTGCGCGATCGTCGAGCCATCGATGAACTCCACCATCGAGTGAACGACCGATTGCGGATGCACGACGACATCTATGCGATCGAAGGGGATGTCGAAGAGCAAATGCGCCTCGATGATTTCCAGTCCTTTGTTCATCATCGTGGCCGAGTTGCACGTGACAACCGGCCCCATGTCCCAGGTCGGGTGCGCGAGAGCTTGCGTTGGAGTCACTTCGGCGAGTTCCTCGCGTGTGCGACCTCGGAATGGTCCTCCACTAGCTGTTAGCAGCAAACGCGACACCTCATCGGAGCGACCCGCACGCAGACACTGCGCCAGTGCCGAGTGTTCGGAATCGACGGGCACAACCTGTCCCGGCTTGGCGACCGCAGCCACCAGCGGTCCTCCCACTATCAAGGACTCCTTGTTGGCCAGTGCCAACGTGTGGCCGGCTCGCAGTGCAGCGAGGGTCGGCTCCAGTCCAACGCTGCCGGTGATGGCGTTGAGCACGACGTCGCAGTCGTACGCCGCTAATTCCGTCGCCGCGTCAACACCCGCCAGCACTTTGGGCACCGAGTGCTGGCCGAGGTGATAGCCGCGCTTCTGGGCTTCGGCATAGAAGGCAAGCAACAAATCGGATGCGGACGTCGCCCGAGCGACGGCGACAACCTCAACGCCGAACTCCAGGGCTTGCTCCGCGAGAAGGGCCGTATCCGAGCCCCCAGCACCGAGCCCCACCACCCGGAATCGAGTGGGATTTCGCCGGATCACGTCCAGTGCTTGCGTGCCCACCGAACCCGTACTGCCCAAGATCACTACTCGACGTATGGCGTTTGGGTCAATGTCCACAGCCTCAGTCTCCCCGATCCCACGTCTTAACGTTGGATGAGCGCACGCGATGATCAGCGGGTGCCGTCGATCCACCCCGTCCCCGCCAGTGATCCCGACGCCATGCGCTTCGCTCAGGCGCTGCATCAGGAGATGGTGATTCGCTACGAAGACCCCGACCCATGCGGCGGCCCTGGCCCACTCGATGCCCGAGCTCGCTGGCTTTTGGTGCGAGACGACAGCGGTGTCGCGATTGGCGTCGGAGCGGTCCAACCCTTGTCCCACACACTCAATACAGCAGAGGCCGACGAAGGCGAAATCAAACGCGTCTACATCGCCGAGCAAGCGCGCGGCCAAGGAACATCGCGGCCTCTGATGGCCGGGCTGGAGGCAGCAGCCCTCGACGCTGGTTGGGTTCGCCTTCGACTCGAAACAGGCCTGCGTCAACCCGAGGCCCTGGCGCTCTATTCGCGGACGGGATGGTCACCGATTCCGGCGTACGGTCAATACAAAGAGAGCCCAGATTCGCGCTGCTTCGCCAAAGACCTACGCCCCACGAAGTCTTAGAGATCCAGGCCCGTCAGCACCAACACCTTCTCGTAGGTGAAGTCAGCCATCGCCGATTGAATCCCCTCGCGGCCGACGCCGGAGGACTTCACACCGCCGTACGGCATTTGATCAGCTCGATAAGACGGCACGTCCCCAATGATCACACCGCCGACCTCGAGGTCGCGATGGGCTCGGAAGGCGACCTGCAGATCATGGGTAAAGATCCCTGTTTGCAAGCCAAATCGGCTGTCATTGATAGCCTCAATCGCCGCATTGGCACCGGCGATCGGTGCCAATGAGACCACTGGGCCGAACACTTCCTCGCACGCAACTTTCGCGCCGATGGGAACATCAGCGAGCACGGTAGGCATGTACGTCGCACCGTCACGTCGCCCGCCTGTGAGCAACGTCGCTCCCGCCTCGATTGCCTCGTTGACCCAAACCTCGACGCGTTCCGCGGCAGCTTCGGATATGAGTGGACCGATCACAGTCTCTTCATCCCATGGCGATCCGTCGACGAGACCTTCGATTTTCGCAACGAATCGGCCCACGAAGTTGTCATATAGCGACGAGTCGATTAACACGCGTTGAACGGAAACGCAGGATTGACCAGCCTGGTACATCGCGAACGTCGCGATGCGTGACGCGGCCCACTCAAGGTCTTCGTCACTCGAATAGTCCGCGAGGACAACCGCGACCGCGTTGCCCCCTAGCTCCAGCGTCACGTGCTTGTGCGGGACGGCCTTCTGAATCGCGAAGCCCACCGGTTCCGATCCGGTAAACGACACGATTGGAAGCCGTTCATCGGCGGTGAGCCGAGGGGCGACGTCGTTGGACACCGGGAGTACCGACCACATGCCCACGGGCAGGTCCGTTTCAGCGAGCAACTCGCCGAGAAGCAGGGCTGACAGCGGTGTCGCAGGGGCCGGTTTGATGATGATGGGCGCCCCCACGGCCAAAGCGGGTGCGACTTTGTGCGCGGTCAGATTCAACGGAAAGTTAAAGGGAGCGATCCCCAGCACCGGGCCGTACGGGAATCGGCGAATGATCCCGGCCCGGCCCACGGATCCGACTTCGGTGTCGAGTCGCTGGAGTTCGCCACCCCAGCGCCGCGCCTCTTCGGCGGCAAACCGAAATGTCGACGCAGCGCGAACTGTCTCCGCTCGGGCCCACATGAGTGGCTTCCCGTTCTCAGCCGTAATCAGTCGCGCGATTTCGTCGCTGCGTTCCAGAATGCGCGCCGAGACATGCGCGAGCGCGTCGGCCCTAGCTCCTGCACTTGTTGCTGCGGCTTCTCGGCGTACGGCCCAGGCGGCCGCGACGGCGCGTTCGACTTGGTCATCATCGGGGAGGTAGTGGGCGCCGGCGACCGAGCCGTCGGCGGGATGGAAAACCTCGACGGTCGTGGCGCTGGTCTCAGGGCGACCCGCGATCCAAAAGGGTCGTACGTCAGTCATGTGTCGTCCTCGTTCGTGAGCCGGGGCAGCGAGGGTGGTCCGATGAGGGTACGCGGAAGTTTGCCTTGAACTTGCGGGGAACACCCTGGTCTGGCTTAACCTCAGGCCATGACGACATACCCGGATGTTGTAGTTGGTGGACCCGCGCTGGTGCAAGAACGGCGGTTGGTGACCGCGATCCCTGGGCCGCGCTCGATTGAGTTGCAGGCGCGGCGTACGGCGGCGGTCTCCGCCGGGGTCGGGGGAACGCTGCCGGTCTTCATCGCCGCTGCTGGGGGCGGGGTGCTCGTCGATGTCGACGGCAATTCGCTGATCGATATGGGATCGGGAATCGCGGTCGTGTCTGTCGGCAACGCCGCACCCCACGTGGTGTCGCGGGTGAGCGAGCAGGTCGCTGCTTTCACACATACATGTTTCATGGTGACGCCCTACGAGTCATACGTCGCGGTGTGCGAGGCATTGAACCGCCTAACTCCCGGCACTCACGAGAAGCGCTCGGCGCTGTTCAACTCCGGCGCTGAAGCGGTGGAGAACGCCGTGAAGATTGCGCGCGCCTACACAAAGCGTCAAGCAGTCGTTGTTTTTGAACACGGCTACCACGGACGTACGAATCTGACGATGGCGCTGACGGCGAAGAACATGCCGTACAAGCATTCCTTTGGACCATTTGCACCAGAGGTATACCGGGTGCCCCTGTCGTATCCCTACCGCGACGGACTTTCGGGCGCCGACGCGGCGCGCGATGCCATCTTGCGGATCGACAAAGAAATAGGTGCTGACAACGTTGCGGCCATCATCATCGAGCCAATCCAGGGCGAGGGCGGCTTTATTGTCCCGGCACCAGGCTTCTTGGCCGCGCTATCGGCTTACTCAACTCTGAACGGCATCGTGTTCGTGGCTGACGAAATCCAGACCGGGTTTGCCCGCACCGGTGCCTGGTTTGCCTGTGAGCACGAAGACGTCGTCCCGGACTTGATCACCACCGCAAAAGGAATCGCGGGGGGACTGCCGCTCGCCGCGGTGACGGGACGCGCCGAGATTATGGACGCGGTACACGTGGGTGGACTCGGCGGAACGTACGGCGGTAACCCGGTTGCCTGCGCGGCCGCGCTTGGTGCGATGCAGACCATGGAAGAACTAGATCTCCCGGCTCGCGCTCGAGAGATCGAAGCGATCATGCTGCCGCGACTGCAGCAGATTGCGTCGACGTCAGGTCGCATTGGCGACGTACGCGGACGAGGCGCGATGCTCGCTGTCGAAGTGATCCGACCCGGAACAGCTGGGGCTGAGGGCCTCGGCGGCAACGCGACAATCGCCGCCGGCCCCGCAAGTTCGGGCGTGCGCACAGGAGAAGCGGGATCTTTTCAAAGCGCGGGAATCCCTGACCCCGAAGCAACCGCGGCCGTCGCGAAGGCCTGCCACGCCGAGGGCGTCGTGGTGCTGACGGCCGGAACGTACGGAAACGTGATCCGCTTCTTGCCGCCGCTGTCGATCCCGAATCACCTACTCGACGAAGCTCTCGGCGTCATCGAGAAAGCTATCGCCACCCTCCCCTAGTCCCTCCCGATGAAGGCGATGGCCCTGGCTAGCGGTCTTGGAGAACCCATTCCTGTCCGTACCCATCGCGCAACAAATCGAGGAAAGGGATCGAGTCGAAGGCTTCGGGACCGAGTACGCCAGCACCGCTCCACTCGCCGTTGGCGAGCAACTCGAGTGCGATGACCGGATTCATTGCGGTCTGCCACACGACGGCCTGAGCGCCGTACTCCTTCATCGTCCACGCGTTGTCAGCCAGGTGATACAGGTACACCTCGCGCGGCTCACCGTCCTTGCCAACGCCGATCACCCACAACCCGGCACATGTCACACCGGACATCCGATCCCCCAGTGTTAGAGGATCGGGCAGCGCCGCAGCCACCACATCGCGCGGGCTCACCATCTGGCCACGCACATTGACGGGTTCGGTCCGATCAAGTCCCAACTTGTGAAGCGTCTTGAGTACGTCGATGAACTCATCACCGAGCCCGAACTTGAAGGTCACACGCTTCGCGTCGATCCATCGCGGCATGAGCAGGACTTCTTCATGCTCGACATTGACGCATTCGAACGGACCAATCCCGCCGGGGAAGTCGAATACCTCCGGCTCCGAGAACGGAGCCGTCGTAAACCAGCCACGATCCTTCTCCCAAATCACGGGCGGATTCAGGCACTCCTCAATCGTGGTCCAGATCGAAAACGAGGGAGCAAAGTCGTAGCCCTCGATGACGAGATTTGACGCGTCGCGTACGCCCAACTCGTCGATCGACGAGAACAGGTGGTCCTGCGCATAGCGAGCGAAGACGTCGGCCAGTCCAGGCTCCACGCCCATCCCGACGAGCGCCAATCGCCCGGAAGTCTCCCATTGCTCGGCTACCGCGAATTGGTCGTCGCCGAGCTTGACCCCGGTCATGGTGTGGGGCGAGTCCGGGTGCGGATGCGACAAACTCATCGCGGTGTCCATGTAGTCCGCGCCAGCGGCGTACGCGCCGTGGAAGATCGGCAAGACGTATCGAGGATCCACCACATTGAGTACGTGGGTGATGGCGTGCGCGCGGCAGAGCGCCTCAACTGCCTCGGCCGATGAGGCGTCAATCTGCGCCGCAACAAACCGACTATCTCGCACCCGCTCGACAAGTGCCTGCGCTCTACCGAGGTCGTAATCGGAAACAACGGCGACGTCGAAGAAATCTCGGCGTGCCGCAATGAGTACGGCTGAGGAACCAACTCCGCCAGCACCAACAATCAGAATGCGCATCGGGCAAGGTCTCCTTGTCATGGTTGGCGAGCACGAGTCCTGCGCACGCTAGAGCACACGTTGCTCTCGAGGAGACCAATTCGTGAGCGACCCAGAGTTGGTCTGTGATCGGCGCACTGATCGATTGCGTCGACGAGCACTCCGTCGGCTCGCCGTTGCACCCTGACGTCGATGAAATGGTTGTGTTGCTGGCTCCCCTGGGCTCGGATCCTCGTCTCAGCGGAGCATCGGTTGCTTACTACCACCCGCAGGAGGATCCAGATGGCTCTCTCGGGCACGTTTTGACCAACCTTTCACCGCGAAACAGCGAGCAAGACAACCAGATCAGTAGAGATCTGATGATTTCCGTACAAATCCCCCGCTCGCCTACTACTTTCCCCCGCGAGGTTCTCCACATGTCTCCCGGCGAGAGGTTCACCATGAGCTCTGTAACGGCGCCCTCGGAACACGGCAGCGCCCCCGGCGAGAAGGGCCTCAAGGGCGGATCACTCGGCCTGGTTTCGAGCATCGTGGTGGGAATGGCGTCCACAGCCCCGGCATACAGCCTCGCCGCCAGTCTGGGTCTTGTCGTCGCGAGTAGCGGCGCAATTCTCGCCGGAGTAAAGGCGCCGGCGATCATGCTGTTGGCCTTCGTCCCGATGTATTTCATTGCGGTCGCCTACCAAGAACTCAACAAAGCCGAGGCGGACTGCGGCACGACGTTCACCTGGGCCAGCCGAGCCTTCGGCCCGTGGGTGGGTTGGCTCGGTGGTTGGGGAATCATCGCTGCTGACGTCATCGTCATGGCAAACCTGGCGCAAATCGCCGGGTCCTATTCCTTTACCTTCGCTGGGGACGTGACGAGTTTTTTTGGCGGCAGTACGGTGTGGGCTGCCGACCTTGCCGCGAGCACTTTCTGGTCCACGGTGGCGGGTTTGTTGTGGATCGCGATCATGACCTACATCTGTTATCGCGGCATCGAAGTATCAGCACGGATTCAGTACGGTCTCCTCGGTATCGAGGTGACGGTGCTATTCATCTTCTCAATTGTTGCGTTGGTCAAGGTCTACACAAACCACGCCGAGTCTTACTCACTTACGCCCCAGTTGTCGTGGTTCTGGCCGGGTGGGCTAGACATCAGTACGGTGATCGCGCCAGCACTTCTTACCGCGGTATTCATCTATTGGGGTTGGGATACCGCAGTCGCGTGTAACGAAGAAAGTGATGATCCAGGCACGACGCCTGGACGTGCCGCAGTCATTTCGACACTCCTGCTACTCCTCACCTACGCAATCGTGACGGTCGCGGCCGTCGCGTTTGCAGGCGTGGGCACCGACGGAATCGGTCTAGGCAATCCTGATAACTCAAGCGACGTTTTCGCTGCGATCGGGCCTGACTTGTTCGGAGATTCGAAGCTGGGTCAGATTGGTTTGCTGCTGCTCTCGGCGTCCATTCTGACGTCGGCCTCGGCGTCCACCCAGACCACGATCTTGCCCACGGCTCGGACCGCGTTGTCGATGGCCGCGTATCGAGCAATTCCGAAAAAATTCGCCAACATCCACGCGCGGTTCCTCACTCCCACCTGGGCCACGTGGGGCATGGGAATCATCTCTGCCGCTTTCTACCTGTTGTTCACACTGATTAGTGTCAATCTCTTGACCGCGTTGATTGGGTCGGTCGGACTCCTCATCGCTTTCTATTACGGCCTAACGGGGTTCGTGTGTGTGTGGTACTACCGCAAGACGCTCGCGAAGAACCCTCGAGATCTGTTGATGCGTGGGATCTTGCCCTTCCTCGGCGGTGTGATTCTCTTCGGCGCCTTCATCTATGCACTCAAGATCTATGCGGCGGAAGACTGGCTCACCGACGATGACGGGAATAACGTCACCATCTTCGGGATCGGCGCAGTTGCCGTCGTCGGAGTCGGAGCCTTGGTTGTCGGCGTGGTACTGATGATCTTGCAGCGGGTCGCGGTGCCAGCCTTCTTCAAGGGCGAGACGCTCCCTCGCAAGAGCCACGACCTGATCTTGGTTCCGGTCGAGGGGGTAGTGGCGACTCTCGGACTCCCCGACTCCGGTGAGATGCCGACGGTTATCGCGCGCGACCTCTCCAACTTGCCGGAGGGTGCCGAGGTCTACGACCCAGTGACTGGAAAAACGATGTCGGCAGACGAGGCCGAGGACTTCATCGAGAAACAGGTCGAAGAGTAGGCCGCGGTGGGAGAGTTCCGGCGCACACCAACGTCTATTCGCCGGGGATTCTCGCGTCCAACAGCGGTTGACGCGGATCCCACGTTGTCCCATCGCGGTCGTCCTTGCGGCGACGGGCAATCGCCGAAAGTGCTTCTAGCACAACGCGATTCCCCAACAGTGCGGTGATATCCGCATGGTCGTACGGCGGTGATACTTCAACCACGTCCATGCCAAAGATCGGCAATTCGTAGCAGATACGGCGTACGGCATCGAGAAGTTGGCGTGCCGATAGGCCGCCCGGCTCCGGTGTGCCGGTGCCCGGCGCGTGACCTGGATCGCACACGTCGATATCAATCGACAGGAACACTCCGTCGCAGTCGTCCATGGCCCGGATGAAGGCTTCGTCCAAACAGACATCAAGTCCGCGTACGACAACCTCGGTCATCTCGTACGACCTCATGCCTTGCTCGGCCATCCACTGCAACGTGTCGGGCGGGGGCCAATAGCCACGTAGCCCGATTTGCAGGAACCTATCGCCGCGCGCTGCTCCCGATTCGATCAATCGCCGCATGGGTTGACCATGGCCGATCAAAGAACCGAATTCGATGTTGCCCGTGTCGGCGTGGGCGTCGAAATGCAGAACGGCGACCTTGCCCCACCCGCGCGCACGCGCGACGCCGGTCACGTCGGGCCACGTGATCGTGTGATCGCCACCGAGAATCAGCGGGATCGCACCGCTTGACGCCACCCGTTCGACGACGACTTCGAGATCCGCGCACGAGCGGGCCGCGTCGCCGGAATACATCTCGACGTCGCCGCCATCAACCACCCGCAAATCGCGCAACCCGTCGACGCGCATCGCCAATGAAGGTCTCGAACCATCATGGGCGAGGTAGCAAGCCATCCGCATGGCTTGAGGACCGAAGCGTGCGCCGGACCTAAATGACGTTCCCCCATCGAAGGGCGCGCCCAGGATGACAACGTCGGCACCGTCGTATGTCGTCGGCTCGTCGAGATCGCAAGGGTCGACCCCAAGAAAGGTCAAGTCCGGGCCGTATTGACCGCCATATCGCACCATGTCGTTGAGCCTAGTCAGCGATGTTGATCTGGTCTGCTGCTTCGGTGTGCATGGCGACGCAGAACTCGTTTCCCTCCGGATCCGCCATCGGCTGCCAACGCATTCCAAACTCATCAACACGATTGCCGCGTCGTTGAGCCCCTAGTGCCTCGAGGGCCACGATGTGCTCTTTGGGGTTCTCCGGATGAACGTCGATGTGCATCCGATTCTTTGCCAGTTTTCCTTCGGCAACTTCTTGGAGGATGAAGACGGGTCCGGGTACTTCGTCAGCCGGCACAAGAACGACGTACTGGCTAAGCCTCTGATCCATCCGGTAGTTCATCGCAGCGCACCAAAACGGCGCGAGAAGGTTCGCGTCACGACAGTCAAGCGCAATTGAAATCCGCATGCTCCACTCCCTGCCATTCGTTGCGAGCCTGAGGGCGGCGTCCGACGCTCCCGGCGCCCCCGAATCGCTCTGTATAATCGTTTCGCGTTGTGTACTTGCGTCCATTGAACCAATAGTGATCGGCGACGGTGGGCTTTGGGGTCCGCAGACAATTCTCGAGTAGAACGTGAAGGTTCGCAGCGGCCTCAACGTCCAAGATCCGCAAGGGTTTTCGGCGGCGCGTATCCGGGTTAGCCCTGGCGATCGCTACTGGCTAGTCGCAAGACTGAATCCTGCGGATTCTGGCGGCTCGCTCGTCCGGTGACTCTTCTCGGCCAGCAGGTCTATCGACGCCGCCAATTGCGCGCTTTGACCGTCGGTACTGGCCAGTCGTCGTACGAAGGTGAAGTTTAACCTCAGGTTCGTACCACTAAGGCAACTAGTCGTTTTGAGGGAAGCCGAGGTTGAGCCCTCCATGAGAGGGATCCAGCCATCGCGAGGTGACGACTTTGCCTCGAGTGAAGAAATGAACCCCTTCAGTTCCGTGCGCATGCGAGTCACCAAAGAGTGAGTTCTTCCATCCCCCGAACGAGTAGTACGCCATCGGAACGGGGATAGGCACGTTGATTCCGACCATGCCCACCTCGACCTCGTTTTGATAGCGACGCGCTGCGCCACCGTCATTGGTGAAGATCGCCGTGCCATTGCCGTACGGGTGCTCATTGACCATCGTCAGAGCGTCGTCGTAGGAATCGACGCGAAGAACCGACAGGACGGGGCCAAAGATTTCATCGGTGTAGATGGTCATATCCGTGGTGACGTGGTCGAAGAGTGTCGGGCCTAGCCAGTACCCGTCGCCGTCCGCATCGACGGCGACACCACGCCCGTCGACGACAGCTGTTGCGCCCGAAGCGATGCCGGCTTCGACGTACGACACGACCTTGTCGCGGTGATCACTGGTGACGAGCGGACCCATGTCGGTACCGCGGGTGCCGTCACCGATCTTCAACGTGGACATTCGCGATGCAATTTTTGCCACAAGTTGATCGGCAACGGGCTCAACGACCACGAGCGCGGAGATCGCCATGCAACGCTCCCCCGCGGAGCCAAAGCCCGCGTTGACCGCAGCGTCTGCAGCGAGGTTCAAATCCGCGTCGGGGAGTACGACCATGTGATTCTTGGCGCCGCCAAGCGCCTGCACTCGCTTGCCATGCGCGGTACCCGTCTCGTAGACGTACTTCGCGATAGCGGTCGATCCGACAAACGAAACACTCTTGACGTCCGGGTGCGTGAGCAGCCCGTCAACTGCAACTTTGTCACCGTGCAGAACGTTGAACACCCCGGCGGGAAGCCCAGCTTCAGCCCACAATTCCGCCATCCAATTTGCCGTGGACGGGTCCTTCTCGCTCGGCTTAAGAATGACGGCGTTGCCCGCGGCAATCGCAATGGGGAAAAACCACATCGGCACCATGGCCGGGAAGTTAAACGGCGAAATGATCCCTACTACGCCCAGCGGTTGGCGAATCGAATAGACGTCGACTTTCGTCGAAACGCTTTCACTGAATCCACCTTTGAGCAGGTGTGGAATCCCACAGGCGAACTCGACGACCTCAAGCCCGCGAGACACCTCACCGAGGGCATCGGCGAGGACCTTTCCGTGTTCGGCAGTGATGAGAGCGGCCGCCTCGTTCTTGCGCGCGTTGAGCAACTCACGAAACGCGAAGAGAACCTGGGTGCGCTTAGCCAACGATGAGTGGCGCCACTCCGCGAAGGCTGCCGTCGCTGCCGCTACGGCTTCATCGACTACCTCCGTGGCGGCGAAGTCCACTCGTCCGCTGAGTTCGCCGGTGGCTGGATTCCGCACGTCGCCGTGGCGCTCAGCGACACCTCCCCATGACTTTCCGTCGATCCAATGGGTGATGGTCGTTGTCATCTCGCCTCGTCGGTAGTTAGGGGCAAATAGGGTGAGCCGAAATCTTCCGACCTCCCCGACATCAGATCGCACATTGCCCGTTTCGACAACCTCCACATTGTGGTACGGGCCGCTCCCAATCCTTACACCCTGGCCGGACTTTCACAGCGAAACCCACCTGACCCAGGTCTAGGTGTCGAATCCCAGCCCAACTGCGTCGAGTCCTCGCAGCCAGAGGTTCCGCTTGCCTTCGTCGCGGTCAGCCCGGTCCAGCGCCCATTTCGTGACGTTGATGCCGACACTCCGAAACGGTTCCGGCGGGAAAGGCACGGGCATGCTCGACACCATCTTCAAAGTCGTGCGCTCGGATTGAACGCCATCGAGAAGTTCGAGCATCACTTGGGCACCGAATCTCGTCGCACCGACACCTAGACCCGTGTATCCGAGCGCGTAGCCCACTCGTCCGTCGTACGCCGTTCCCCAGAAGGCACTGAATCGAGAGCAGGTATCGATCGCGCCTCCCCATGCGTGAGTAAAGCGCGTATCGGTGAGCTGAGGGAATGTTTGGTAAAAGTGTTCGGCCAACAGTTCGAACGATTCGCGTCGCTCGTCAAATTTCGCAGCAACGCCATTGCGGCCGTAATACATGGCGTCGTATCCACCGAAAAGGATTCGGCCATCTGCCGTGGGGCGGTAGTAGTGGAACTGATTCCCGGCATCGCCGATGCCCTGACCGCCGCTCCATCCGATCGCGTCCCACTGATCAGAACTCAGTGGCTCCGTCGCAATCGCATAGTCATAAACGGGCACCACGTAGTGAGCCAGTCGCTTGAGGAGTGGCGGAAATGCGTTGGTAGCCAAGGCAATTCGATTTGCGTCGACCTGGCCAGCGGAAGTAGTCGCGCGTAACCCAGCGCCAATTTTGTCGAGGCCAGTAACCGGACTCTGCTCGAAGAGACGCACGCCGAGATCGATGCAGGCGCGCCGTAACCCCCACGCCAAACGAGCAGGGTCCACAAGTGCAACGCTGAAAGGATCGTGCGTCGCTGCGAGATAAGTCGGGGAATGCACCATCGACTGAATCTGGTCACGATCGAGGAATTCGATGGTGTCGCCATAGTTGGCACCGATCGTCGGCGCGTCGCGCAGTTCATCGACTTGGTATGCCTCGGTCGCAACGTCCAACTCACCGGCTCGACGAAAATCGCATTCGATCGAGTGCCGTTGAAGGTCTGACTCAAGGCCGTCAAGATTCGCTCGTCCCATGGCGCTAATGGCGGCCAGTTCCTCGGGCCAACGCCGAAGTCCATTGGCGAGACCGTGCGTCAATGACGCCGCACAGAAGCCACCATTTCGACCACTGGCAGCCCATCCCGCTCGAGCACCTTCCAACACGACGACGTCCCGCGCGGGGTTTGCTTCCTTGGCCATCAGGGCAGTCCATAGCCCCGTATACCCAGCGCCCACGACTAACAGGTCGGCGGTGGTCGACTCGGTCAGCGGCGCCGACGCATCGGGGCGGTCGGCACTGTCCAGCCATACGGATGCAGGGACCACATCCGCCACGGCACGGACGGCATTGGCTCCCGGATTCCGGGCAAACGGCACCGAGACCTCCTTGTCGACTGCCCATTCCGGGCGTTCGACTCACCATGCCCCAAATCGGGCGCGAACGCGCGTCAAAGCAACTGGCGGAATATACCCATAGGGGGTATTGTTCCGATCAACGCCCATACCCCCGTGGAGTATGCGGTCGATCAAACGAGAAGGGTCAGCGATGACTGAGCAGCCAGCGATCGTCCATCACGGATACGCGTCGCGAAAAGGTAGCCACCTCACACGACTCCGTCGGGTGGAGGGGCAAGTACGAGGGCTTGCGCGAATGGTCGAGGACGATAAGTACTGCATCGACATCCTGACCCAAGTTTCCGCCGCCACGAAGGCACTTCAGTCATTTTCGCTCGAACTTCTCGATGAGCACCTCGCTCATTGCGTCCTCGAGGCGGCCCAACGTGGCGGGCCCGAGGCCGACGTCAAGGTCAAAGAAGCCTCCGAAGCGATCGCCCGTCTCGTCCGAAGCTAAGCGACACGACCAATCAAAGCCCACGCAAATCAATAGTCAACTCCAGGGAGATTCAACATGAGCACGACCACCTACAGCGTCGTTGGCATGACGTGCGGACACTGCGTCGCGTCAGTTACCGAAGAGATCACCAAGGTCCCCGGCGTCGTCGAGGTTTCAGTTGACCTCGTGACCGATGGTGCGTCGCCGGTTCACGTCACCAGTGCCGACGGAATCGACATCGAGCAAATTCGTACCGCAGTTGATGAGGCCGGCTATTCCTTGGTTGACGCATCCGCATGATCTCCACACCAGTCAAACTCGGCGTGTACGCCCTCGGGCTGGCCGCCGCGTTTGGCGTGGCACTAGGTGTGGGCGCCAAGGCTGGGCCAACCGGCCAGGCGTCGTCCACGGGTCACGATGCGATGTCGGAGCACGCCTACTCTGGAGGTGAGGTGGCGCTCGCAGGACTTGCGGTTGCTCAATCCGGATACCGCCTGGTACCAAAGAGTTTGACGCTTCCAATAGGTCCTGCGGTGCCGTTCTCATTTCGCGTTCTGGACTCCGAAGGCGTGACACTCACCAATTACGAAACCAGCCACGAGAAAGACCTGCACCTCATCGTCGTCCGGCGCGACCTGACTGGTTTCCAGCACGTGCACCCAACTCGCACCGCGGACGGCCGATGGTCGGTCGCCTTGGATTTGAGCTCCGCCGGGGTTTACCGGGTTTTCGCGGACTTCGTCCCCCAAGGATCAACTAACTCGATAACACTGGGCACGGACCTGTTCGTTTCGGGTCCATTTGCCCCTCGGCCTCTGCCCCCACCCGACGCGAAAACTGTCGTTGACGGTTACACAATCAAACTCGCTGGCAATCCCAAGCCCGGGGTGGACTCCAATCTGGTCTTCACGGTCTCCCGCTCGGGTGTGGACGCGACCCTGGAGCCTTATCTGGGCGCCTACGGACATCTCGTATCCCTTCGACAAGGTGACCTGGCCTACCTACACACCCATCCCGCTCAGGACGCTGCCGTTGGACAAACAGCGGGTCCCCATATCGACTTTGCGGCCGACTTCCCGACTGCGGGCACCTATCGACTCTTCCTCAACTTTCAAGTCGAGGGCAAAGTGCGAACCGCTGATTTCACCGTCCAGGTCGCACCGAACTAGCCCCAACCAAAGCTCACCGAACACTGCGAATGGAGGCGTTCATGACTACATCGTCCGAGATCGATACTGATTCGTCGGTCAGAACCAACACCATCGAACTCGCGATCGGTGGGATGACGTGCGCGTCGTGTGCGGCCCGGGTCGAGAAGAAGCTCAATCGCATGGACGGCGTCACTGCCACCGTGAACTACGCGACCGAGAAAGCGAAGGTCAACTTCCCGACCACCGTTGCGCCCTCCGACCTCGTGGCGACGGTGGAAGCGACCGGGTATACAGCCGAACTCCCCCGCATTGACCGAGGTCCGATCGACGCTGACGGCGCACCGGTCCTCGACCCGCTCAAACTGCTGCGCGACCGTGTTCTCATATCGGCCGCGCTGGCAATCCCCGTTGTCTTGATGGCGATGATTCCGGCGTTTCAGTTCACCTATTGGCAATGGTTGTCCCTCACGCTCGCCGCCCCGGTGGTCACGTGGGGTGCATTGCCCTTCCACCAGGCTGCCTGGACGAACCTGCGCCACGGTGCGGCGACCATGGACACACTCGTCTCTATCGGAGTCATCGCCGCATTTGGCTGGTCGCTCTACGCGCTATTTTTCGGCGGCGCCGGGGAGCCGGGCATGACCATGCAATTCTCGCTCATTCCAACTAGCAATTCCGGTACCGATGAGATCTACCTCGAGGTTGCCTCCGGCGTGACCGTATTCATTTTGGCCGGGCGCTACTTCGAGGCACGGGCCAAACGCCAATCGGGTGCAGCATTGCGCGCCCTTCTCGATCTTGGCGCGAAGGACGTCGCCGTTCTCCGTAGCGGTGCAGAGGTGCGAATCCCCATCGAGCAACTTGCCGAAGGGGATGCTTTCGCCGTACGCCCTGGCGAGAAAATTGCCACCGATGGGATTGTGGTCAGCGGCAACGGTGCGGTCGACTCATCACTGCTCACCGGGGAATCAGTGCCAGTGGAGGTAGTTCCCGGTGACTTCGTCGCTGGCGCGACGATCAACGTCAGCGGGCGATTGGTAGTAAAAGCGACACGCGTTGGCGCGCAAACGCAGCTCGCCCAGATCGGACGGCTAGTCGAAGACGCCCAGAACGGCAAGGCCCCGGTGGCTCGATTGGCCGACCGGGTGGCCGCCGTCTTCGTGCCGATTGTCATCATGATTTCCGTTGCGACGCTGGGGTTCTGGCTCGGTACTGGAGCAAGTAGCGCCACCGCATTCACCGCCGCCGTAGCGGTGCTGATCATCGCGTGCCCCTGCGCGCTCGGGCTGGCGACGCCCACGGCCTTGCTGGTGGGAACAGGCCGTGGCGCCCAACTTGGGATTTTGATCAAGGGTCCCGAAGTCCTGGAGTCCACACAGCGCGTCGACACGATCGTGTTGGACAAGACCGGCACGGTGACGACGGGAAAGATGGCTCTCATTGACGTGCTCTTGGCCGAGGGAGAGTCGCGCCACGAGGCTCTCTATCTCGCCGGGTCACTCGAACACGCATCAGAACATCCGATTGCCGCGGCCATCGTGGATGCCGCACGCAAAGAAGTCGGCGAACTTGGTGAGGTGACCGATTTCGTCAATGCGGGCGGCCTTGGTGTTCAGGGAATTGTGACCACCGCCGACGGGGGAAGTCGCGCCGTATTGGTGGGTAGGCCGAGCTTCCTCGAGCAGTGGGGCCACGACATTCCGGCCGATCTGGCTCGCCGCAAGGGGGCCGCCGAAGTAGAGGGCAAGACCGCTGTCGTCGTGGGCTGGGACGGGCAAGTTCGCGCGGTGCTTCTCGTTGCCGACACGGTGAAGCCAACATCTGTGCAGGCGATCCGATCGCTCCAAGCCCTGGGGCTGCGGCCCTATCTACTCACCGGCGACAACGAATCGGTCGCGCGCTCGGTCGCGCGTGAGGTGGGCATCGACCGAGACAACGTCATCGCAGACGTTCTCCCTGCCGACAAGGTCGAGACCGTACGCCGGTTGCAATCCGAGGGCGCGGTTGTCGCGATGGTCGGTGACGGAGTAAACGACGCGGCCGCACTAGCCGCCGCCGATCTCGGACTGAGCATGGGCACCGGAACTGATGCAGCAATCGAGGCGTCGGATCTGACTTTGGTGCGTGGAGACCTGCGGGTGGCGGCCGATGCGATCCGCTTGTCGCGACGTACGTTGCGCACGATCAAGGGCAATCTCTTCTGGGCCTTCGCCTACAACGTGGCAGCGATTCCGCTTGCCGCGGCCGGCCTGCTCAACCCAATGTTGGCAGGCGCTGCCATGGCGGCGAGTTCCGTATTCGTCGTGAGCAATAGCCTGCGGCTTAGAAACTTCCAACCATTAACGATCAAGTAGTTCATTCCAATTAGATCAAGCACGCTTACGTCGTCGAGAGACAATTTGTCCTAACACGATGATCGCAAGCGAAACGATGAACATCAGTGCACCAACGGCGTTGACCTGGGGTGGAACGCCGCGCTGTGCCGCCCCCCAGACAAAAATGGGGAAAGTCACCGTGGTCTCAGAATTGAAGTTGGTGATGATGTAGTCGTCGAAGGACAGCGAAAAAGCCAGCAAAGACGCCGCCACGATGCCCGGCAACACAAGCGGGAAGGTGATCCGCCAAAAAGTCGTTCGCTCATTGGCGTAGAGATCCATCGCCGCCTGCTCTAGCCGAGGATCCAGTGAAGCAATGCGCGCCTTGACTGTGACTACAACGAAACTCAGACAGAACATAACGTGTGCGATCAGGATGGTCGTTGTCCCGCGTGGAACACCGAGGCTCACGAACAGAGCCAACAGCGACGAACCCATCACTACTTCCGGTGTTGCCATCGGCATGAAGATGAGGAGGTTTGCGCCAGATCGACCAGCAAAACGGTGCCGTGAAAGTGCGAACGCAGTCAGAGTCCCCAAGATCACCGAGGCGAGAGTAGCGACGAGACCGATCGCGATGCTGAGCTTGAGCGAGTCGCACATCCCGGCCACGCCGCAGAAGTTGGTCCAGGCATCCAACGAGAACTGTTGGAACTTGTCATTGAAGCGGCCATTCGGCTTGTTGAATGAAAACAGGACGACCACGAAAATCGGAAGAAACATATAGATCAAGGCGGCTGCCGCCGCGAGTTGAATCACATGTTCGCGTAGCCATCGCACGGGGCCGCCGGGGCGCTGCGGAGTTGCCGGCATCGTGGCGGCAGACACTTCTCGCGTCGTTGTCGTCATCAGACCAACTCCTCAGTCCCGGCGCGCCGGACGTAGAGCCCCACGAGTACCAGAATCGTCGCCATCAAAGTGAACGAGAGGGCCGCTGCAGTCGGGTAATCGAGAATCTTGAAGAACTGCGAGTCGATCACGTTTCCGATCATTCGGTAGGCAGGAGTGCCAAGGAGTTGTGCGTTGATGTAGTCGCCGGTGGCGGGAATGAAGGTCAGCAATGTCCCGGCCACGACACCCGGAAGCGAGAGCGGCCACGTGACTTTCCGAAAACTCTTCCAGGGCGACGAATAGAGATCCTGAGCGGCTTCGACGAGTCGTTGGTCCATCCGGTCGAGAGCCGCGTAGATGGGCAACACCATGAAGGGCAGGAAGTTGTAGGTCAGGCCAGTAATCACAGACAGCGGTGTGTTGAGTAATCGGTCACCCTCGGTCAAGCCCAGGAACCGGGTCACATCGGTCACGTGTAACCAGTTGAGCGTTTTTGTGATCCACGAGTTGTCGGCAAGAAGCGTCTGCCACGCGAGGGTGCGGATGAGAAAACTCGTGAAGAAGGGCGCGATGACGAGGACAAGAAGGGCGCCCTTCCATTTGCCCGACTTAAAGGCTATGCAATACGCGAGCGGGTAGGCGATCAACAAACAGAGCAATGTCGCGATCCCCGCATACACGAAAGAGCGGACGAATTGCGGCCAGTACTCAGACAACGCATCGGTGTAGTTCGCGAATCTAAGTGTCTGTTCGTACCCCTGTTCGAACGTTCCCGTCTGAGTTGACTGAGCCAGCAAGAAAATCATCGGGACAATGAAAAAGGCACCGAGCCAAATTGCTCCCGGCAACAACAAAACGTACGGAGCCCATTTGCGTCGGCCTGAGCCGTTGTTCACATCGGGGGCAGGATTTCCCTTGTCCGCGGCCTCGGCTAAGGCCGCTCCTGCGCTCATGCGCTCACACCCACGACGCTCTCGAGCACCTCGCTGTCGATACCGGCCGCCACGCTCTGGGTGGCATCGAGGGCGAATGTGTGAGCCGGATCCCAACTCAGAACGACAGACACACCAGGCACGATCCGCGAATCGCGACCTGTGTTCTGCGCGAAAACAGTAACCTGCGTCCCCCACGGCAAGTCGACGCGATACTCGGTGGAGACACCGATGAAACTGGCGTCACTGACGACGCCGGTGATGCGGTTATGACCAGCGGGAATGTCCGAACTCGACTCAGACGTGATGGTCAACTTCTCGGGCCGCACTCCTACATGCACGTTGTCGTCGGCTGAATAGACACGGGACAGCGGCACAGCGAGCCGCAGTCCGTGTACGGTCGCCGTGGCTGTCGTACCCGCCCTGTCGCTGAGAACCGCATCAAAGAAGTTCGACTGGCCGAGAAAATTCGCGACGAAGGTTGTGCGGGGGTTTTCGTAGAGATCGACGGGTGCGCCCATCTGTTCGACCCGACCACAATTCATGACCGCGATTGTGTCGGCCATCGTCATAGCCTCTTCTTGATCGTGCGTCACGTGGACGAACGTAAGACCCACTTCGTTTTGGATTCCCTTGAGTTCAAGTTGCATCTGACGACGCAGTTTCAAGTCAAGGGCGCCGAGCGGTTCGTCGAGAAGCAGCACAGCAGGTCGGTTGATCAAGGCGCGGGCCAAGGCAACTCGTTGTTGTTGGCCACCGGAAAGCTGGTTCGGCTTGCGTCGCGCAAGGGGAGTCAACTCGGTGAGCGCCAAGATGTCGTCGACTTGCTTTTTGACATCTTTGTTCCCGCGTCGCCGCAGACCGAAGGCGACATTTTCAAAGATGTCGAGGTGCGGAAAGAGTGCATAACTTTGGAAGACCGTGTTAACCGGACGCTTGTACGGCTTGGCATACGTCACATCGTCGGCGCCGATCAAAATCTGCCCGGCCGTGGGTTCCTCTAGCCCAGCCACCATGCGCAGCGTCGTCGTCTTTCCGCACCCTGACGGGCCAAGAAGGGCGAAGAACGAGCCCGACGGAATCGTGAGACTCAGATCATCAACTGCGACGAAGTCGCCAAAACTTTTGGTGACATTGATCAGATTGAGGTCGGCACCCGAAGCGCCAACACTGGCAGACGAATCACCCATAGTCGTATCAGGCCCCCGTCACCTTGTCGAAAGCGAGTTGGTAGGTCTTCTCCTGCTTTTCGTCGAGGCCCATGAACAGGTGAGCACGAGACAGCGTGGCAGCATCCGGGAAAATCAAGGTGTTGTTCACGAGCGACTTGTCAACCTTGGTCATCGCCTCTTGGGTGCCCTTGACGGGGGCCACGTACTGCACGTATGCCGTGAGCTTCGCGGCAACCTCGGGGTCGTAGTAGTAGTTCATCAGGAGCTCGGCGTTCTTCTTGTGGTTAGCGAGGTTGGGAATCATCATGTTGTCTGACCAGATCATCAACCCCGCTTCGGGGGCGACGAATTTGACGTCGGGATTGTCAGCCTGAAGCTGGACGACGTCTCCACTCCAAGCGATGCATGCCGCGATATCCCCGGAAGACAGCGGCTTGCTGTACTCATTTCCCGTGAAGTTTCGAACCTGCTTGCTGTCGACTGCCTTCTGCAGCATGTCGATGGCTGCGTTGTAGTCGTCGTCGGAAAACTGAGTCGGGTTCTTGCCTTGATCCAGCATGATCAAACCGATGGTGTCGCGCATCTCCGTCAAACAGTCAACCCGGCCTTTGAGATCCGCGCGCGTCAGCAATTCCGAGATCGTCCGTACCTCTGGGACCAGCTTGGCGTTGTAGGCGATCCCGGTGAATCCACTTTGCCATGGGGCCGAGTAACTGCGATCGGGGTCCCACGTTGGGGAAGCGAGGGTCGGCTGAATGTTCGCTGCGACATTCGGGGTGTTCGCTTTGTCAAGTTTTTGGACGTACCCCAAGCGAATCATTCGCGCTGCCATCCAGTCAGTCAGCGCGAAGAGGTCACGCCCAGTGTCTTGACCAGCGCGGAGCGCTGGTGACACCTTGGCAAAAAACTCCGCGTTGTCGGTGACATCCTCGACGTAGTTGACCTTCACGCCGGTCTTTGTTGTGAATTCCGAAAGCGTCGGATGGACGCTCGAGTTTTTGGCATCGACGTCCATGTAGAGTTGCCAATTGGAGAAATTGACGAACTTGTCGGTGTCAGACTTGTCCGGGGCACTTTGGTTGCTCGGACTTGCGCCGGCGTTTCCGGCGGGCTTTGAGCCGCACGCGGCGAGCAGCGGGCCACCGGCCACGACTGCCCCACCAGCGGCAGCAGCGCGCAACATGCGGCGTCGGCTGATCGACGGTCGCGTCATAGCGGCAAGTGCCTCGATCATCGGGTCGGGTGTCTTGTCTGACATGTCGTCTTTCCTCCGCTAGTTGGTTCGGGTCGAACTACAGGGTGATGTGATTGCCGAACACCGTTCGGTGCCAGTCTTTTTGAGCCACGGCAGTTGTGTCGATGGATATGTGCTTGATGTTCGTGTAATCGTCGAATGCGTACTGGCTCATGTCTTTGCCGAAACCCGACGCTTTGTATCCGCCATGAGGCATCTCGGAGACGATCGGGATGTGGTCATTGATCCAGACACAACCCGCTTGAATCTCACGCGATGCTCGCATCGAACGGAATACGTCGCGAGTCCACGCAGACGCAGCCAAGCCGAAGGGCGTGTCGTTTGCGAGTCGGATTCCTTCCTCGTCTGAATCGAACGGCAGCACGACGAGAACGGGCCCGAAGATTTCGTCCTGGACGATCTCCGATTCTTGCGCGACGTCGGTCACCAACGTCGGCGAGTAGTACGCACCTCGTGCGAGGGCACCACCTGGTATCTGCCCACCGACAACCACCTTGGCACCGTACGCCCGGGCACGTTCAACAAAGCCCGCAACACTCTCGCGCTGACGAAGGCTCACTAGCGGGCCCTGATCGGTCGCTGGGTCAAGCGGGTCCCCGAGGCGAACTGCCGACATCAGATCAGCGACGCCGGAAACGAACTCGTCATAGAGCGGACGTTGCACGTAGGCGCGCGTGGCGGCCGTGCAGTCCTGGCCGGTATTGATCAACGAACCCGCGACCGCACCGTGAACTGCCGCCTCGAGGTCGGCATCGTCGAAGACCAGGAAGGGCGCTTTGCCACCTAGTTCCAGATGAACTCGTTTCACCGTCTGAGTCGCGAGGGTCATCACCCGCTGACCAACCGGAGTGGAGCCGGTGAACGACACCATCCGTACGCCCGGGTGGCTTACAAGTACTTCACCGACCGTTGAGCCTTTTCCGACAACCACGTTCACCACGCCCGGGGGAATCCCGGCCGCCAGGCAGTCTTCGGCCAACATCACCGAGGTCAACGGCGTGAGTTCGGCTGGTTTCAGCACAATCGTGTTTCCCGCCGCGATGGCCGGAAGGATCTTCCACACCGCCATCTGTAACGGGTAGTTCCAGGGAGCGATCGATCCGACCACGCCAACGGGTTCGCGTCGAATGATCGAGGTATGCGCCCCGTCGTACTCGGTCGAGGCTTGACCTTGAAGATGCCGTGCGGCCCCAGCAAAGAAGGAAATGTTGTCGACGGAGCCCGGTACGTCGAATTCGCGCGTGAGCTTGATCGGTTTTCCCGCGTTGGCCGTTTCCACCTGGGCATATTCCTCGGCCCGCGAATCCAACAGCGCCGCTAGCGCATGTAGGGGGGCCGATCGCTGACCCGGCGAGGCGGCCGACCAATCACCGAATGCGCGCTCGGCGGCGGCTACGGCATCGTCGACGTCGGTGCTATCCGCGAGCGCGATCTCTTGAAGGACATCGCCGTTCGCGGGGTTGATCACTGCGTGACGCGCCGCGGAGCGGCCGATTCGACGGGCGCCGTCGATGACCTGATGTCCGCGCTCGCTCACCCGAACTCCCTTTCTCCGACCAGTTCGACCTTCGCCGGCGCTCGCCGCCAGGTTGATCGTCGCCTCAGTTCCCAGGAGCCATCATCGACGTTAGCGGTGACGACTGGCTCGCGATAGTCGCATGAGCGGGGTCCCCGAACAAGGGATTCCGCATTCATGTCTCGCAATCGCAACGAAAAGCGTCTCGGATTTCCGTCGTAAAGATCGAGATCGTGGCGAAGTGTGCTCTTGCCTAACACCGTCGCATTTAAGGAGGAAGTGTCACATTGCTAAGACTTCGCCGTGATCCTGTTACGGTCTGACGCCATGGACGACGGTGACCACGAGACCCTCAAGATCACCGAGGCTCACTACCCGACGGTCGCGGACGTAATCGCCCTGGACCCCGTACAGAACGCCTCCCCCCACGTAGTGGCGGGCGCGCAGAACCTGGATACGACCGTGCGATGGGTCCACAGCAGCGAGGTACCTGACGTGGCCCGGCTCCTGCGCGGTGGCGAACTCCTGCTCATGACGGGGATCGGCTTTCCCGCCGACGACGCCGGCTTGCGGCGTTTCGCCAACGAACTCGCCGATGTCCCGATCTGTGGAGTGATGGTCGAACTCGGGCGTCGTTATGAACGTCTCCCGCCCGCGCTTGTCCGCGAGTTTGAACGCCTCCAGATTCCGCTCATTGCCCTCGGACGCGAATGCAGATTCGTCGAGATCACTCAACTCGTCCACTCGCGCATCGTTGATGGGCAGTTTGCCGAATTGCAGGCCTCCGCCGAACTTCACTCCGCTTTCACCGAACTGTCGCTGGAGGGTGCCTCCGCCAGCGAGATCGTGCGTCAAGCGGCGCATCTCGCGAGTCGACCGGTGGTCTTGGAGAATTTGGCGCACCAGGTGCTTGCGTACGAGACCGCGGGGCTTGACGCGGATCAGGTGCTCGTTGGTTGGGAAACACGCTCGCGATCGTTGTCCGTTGGCGCCCCGCGCACCAGCTACGACGATCGCCAAAATTGGCTAGCTACGACAGTCGGGGCTCGTGGGCACAACTGGGGTCGCCTCATTCTCGTCTGCCGCGAACCTCCGAGCCCGCGCGACCACATGTTGCTAGAGCGGGCAGCGGGAGCCTTGGCGCTGAACCGCCTCGTCGAGCGCGACCGTGACAGTCTGGATCGCCAAGCCCACTTGGCGCTGATCGATGCAATCCTGACCCATTCGATGCCGACGGCCGAGATCACGACTCGCGCAAAAGCAATCGGCGTGTCCCTGGAAGGCCGCTCGCTCACCGCAGCCGTACTCCGGCTCCACGATGACGAATCGGAATCAACGTTGGCAAAGCAGACACGGGTACGCGATCTCGCTGAGTCTGTGGTCAGCGCCGTGAAGGAAATCGGCCAGCTCGCCCTGGTTGCCCATTTGGACGACGCGAACGTAGCGGTCGTCATCTCCGCCCCGCGACGCGTCGATGACGACAAACTGTTGTCGCTGTTTGTCGAAACTCTGCGCCGACGCATCAGCCCCCCGAATGCGGATGGGCGAATGAATTACGTCGTCGCGACCGGCTCTAGCGTGAGCGAACCGGCGGACCTGCGTCGTTCGTTCTTGGAAGCACTCCAAGTTGCTGACGCGGCCGAACATGAACCGAAATTGCCATACTACCGGCTCCCTGATGTCCGGCTCCGAGGGCTCCTGCATCTGCTTCGCGACGACGAGCGCCTCCAAACTTACGTCGAACGAGAACTGGGACCGCTACTCGTTCACGACGACCAACGGAAGTCGGATCTGCTCGGGGTGCTCCGGATCTTTCTCAATTGCGGCCGAAATAAGAGTGCCGCAGCCGATGCCGCGCACCTGTCTCGGCCGGCCTTCTACGAGCGTCTGAACCGCATCGAAAAGGTCCTCTCTGTTGATTTGGACTCAGTGGAGTCGTGCCTCTCGCTTCACGTGGCCGTGTTGGGCCTAGACGCCATGAGCCGACAAACGCCGCGGGGATCGCGGTAGGCCCCTTCATCTGGTCGCTCGAGACCGGAAATCGGACGTCAGTTGCGGTGGATTTCACCCATCCAGAGCCTCTGCGACTCCGAATAACACTCGCGTCAGACAACTCCGTGTGGCGCGTAGACGAGTCACATCGCCGGAGATGAAGCCGTCTCGGCGAGGAGGTAGCGGTGGCAAACGCGGCACGCACCCTGTACCTCGTTGGTGGAACCCGCCCCCGACCCGCCGCTGGGTATGACAGCGTCCACTCTGTGGCGAAAAACCCCTCGGAGTTGAACGAATCGGAGGGCGTCAAGACCCAAAGTGCCGAACTGATCGAGTGGCTCCAGCGGTCCGCCCGCGGCGACGAGCAAGCCTTCGCCGCTTTCTACGACGCCACCAGTGCTCGCGTCTACGGCCTCGTCCGTCGCGTCGTTCGGGATCCCAGTCAAGCTCAGGAAGTTGCCCAGGAGGTCTACATCGACCTGTGGCGACAATCGGCGCGATTTGATCCCGCCCGCGGCTCGGCCATGAGTTGGCTATTGACGATGGCCCATCGGCGGGCTGTTGATCGCGTCCGGTCGGCCCAGTCGAGCACAGATCGAGACGAACGCTATGCGGCTTCCACGATGGAAATCCCCTCCGACGTCGTGTCGGAGACCGTGGCACTCAAGCTAGAAGCTCAGCGTGTGCGGCGCGCCTTGGTCGATCTGACCGAGGTGCAGCGAGAGGCTGTAGTCCTGACGTACTACGGCGGCTACTCCCATCGTGAGGTTTCGGACTTACTTGGACTCCCGCTGGGAACAGTCAAGACACGAGTTCGTGATGGGTTGATTCGGCTTCGCGATGCGATGGGAGTGCAGTGATGTCTCCAGACCGCATCGACCTGCATACCCTGTCGGGCGTCTACGTCGCTGACGCACTTGATGACGATGAGCGGGCAAAGTTCGAATTACATCTTGAGGACTGCAGTACGTGTCGCGACGAAGTTCGTGAGCTGCGAGAAGCGGCCGCGCACCTTTCTTACGACGTTTCGATGGAGGCCCCAGCGTCGCTGCGCTCGGCCGTCCTGAGTTCGATCTCACAAGTACGCCCGCTCCCGCCCATCGCTGAGTCCGCTAGTGAGGTGTCAGTAGCCGCCAGTAGCGGAACCGTCAACGAACTCGACGCACGGCGCCGCCGCAAGTCCGCGAGTTTCGTCAAGGTCCTCGGCGTAGCCGCTGCAGTGCTCGCACTCGCCTCAGTGACGCTCGGCGGGCTCAATCTCAATTTGCGCAATCAACTCCATGAGTCCACCGCATCTAGCGCTTCGCTCAATGGATTGCTTGCGGCGTCGGACGTCCGAGTCTCGCAAGCCAAGGTGACCACCGGCGGGCGCGCGACGATCGTGTCCTCGACGTCGATGAACGACGCTGTGTTCGTCGGTGCAGATCTCGCGATCCTGCCGGCAAACACGACGTACCAGTTGTGGCTTGTTGGGTCGTCCGGTAAACCGCAATCTGTCGGCACGTTCGAAGCCTCCGGATCTGGTCCGGCCGTTGTCAACGTTGATGGGGACGTTCAACCACATACCGTGATGGCTTTGACGGTGGAACCTGCGGGCGGCTCGTCAGCGCCGACGTCGCCGCTGATCATGAAGAGCGTCCTGGCCTAGTCGAGTGACGCCATCACGTGCTTGATTCGCGTGTAGTCCTCGAACCCGTACATCGACAGGTCCTTGCCATAGCCCGAGTGCTTAAACCCACCGTGCGGCATCTCAGCGACGAGTGGAATATGGGTGTTGATCCATACGCAGCCAAAGTCCAGCCGCTTGGCCATCCGCATCGCACGACCGAAATCCTTCGTCCACACAGACGAGGCGAGTCCGTACTTGATGCCGTTAGCCCATCGGAGCGCTTCGTCTTCGTCGCTAAACCGTTGGATAGTCATCACGGGACCAAAGATTTCATTCTGGATCATTTCGTCGTCTTGGTGCAGCCCTGCGACAACCGTCGGCTCGATGTAGAAACCGTGATCACCTTGACGGGATCCGCCCGCCGCAACGTTTGCGTGGTCGGGCGTGCGCGCGAGAAAACCGAGAACGCGATCCATCTGTCCGGCGTTGTTCACCGGTGGCACAAGCGCATCTTCATCAGTGGGTCCGCCCTCGTACGTTGTCTTGGTCGCCTTGGCCTGCTCGGCGAGTGCGGCGACGAAGTCGTCATAGATCCGCGGCGCGACAAGTACGCGAGTGGCCGCCGTACAGTCCTGACCGGCATTGAAGTAGCCCGCCACCGCAAGCCACTCCGCAGCCGAAGCAACGTCGGCATCGTCGAAGACAATGACGGGCGCCTTGCCGCCTAGCTCGAGGTGCACCCTTTTCACATCGGCGGCTGCCGCGGCCGCGACCTCCATGCCCGCACGAACGCTTCCGGTGATCGCGACCATCGCTGGAATTTCGTGTGTCACCAATGCTCGGCCCGTGTCTCGATCGCCTGCGACAACGTTCAGCACGCCGGGCGGCAACACTTCTGCGATCAATTCCGCCATTCGAACAGTCGACACCGGCGTTGTGTCACTGGGCTTGAGAACCACCGCGTTGCCCGCAGCGATCGCGGGAGCGAACTTCCAGACGGCCATCATCATTGGGTAGTTCCACGGCGCGACTTGTCCGATCACGCCGACGGGCTCACGCCGAATAATCGAGGTGAACCCCTTCATGTATTCACCCGCCGAGCGGCCTTCAAGCAAACGCGCAGCACCGGCGAAGAAACGGATTTGGTCAAGCATCGGTGGGATCTCTTCGGCCATGGTGACCGGAATGGACTTGCCCGTGTTTTCACTTTCGAGCGCGACGAGTTCTTCTGCGTGCGCTTCCAGGGTGTCGGCGATTCGCAGCATGGCCGCTTGCCGCTCTGATGGAGTCGTATCGCGCCACTGGTCAAATGCGGCGGCCGCCGCGACATAAGCACGGTCAACATCGACTGCCCCAGAAAGTGGAGCCGTACCAAAGACCTCTCCTGTGGTCGGGTTGATGAGCTCAGTGGTCGCGCCCTCGGCGGCATCGACCGACTCGCCATTAATCAGATTGCGCACCACGCGTTTGTCACTCACAACCGACTCCCGGGCACTGAAGTCCGCCCCGATTCGCGGCGGGTCCGTTTCGCGACGCCGCTGCGGCGCCACTGAAGCGAACACTAGACCCGAATCGGTGAAATCGGCAGAGATCTGGTGATTTTGCTACTGATTTCGCACGTTGGTCGGTCAAAATCCACGGATTCGCTTGCTTTGGACTGGCCGAAACGGCACGATGCCTTCCGTGGCCCTTCGAGATGTATCCCGTGATCGCAACGGTTCAGTGCCTCTCGACGACGTCTCGAAAGCGATCATCGAACAGCTTCAGCAAGATGGACGGCGTCCCTACGCGACCATTGGCAAAGCAGTCGGACTCTCCGAAGCCGCCGTACGCCAGCGGGTTCAACGATTGATCGACTCTGGAGTCATGCAGATCGTTGCAGTTACAGATCCCTTGCAAGTGGGATTCCCGCGCGCTGCCATGATTGGAATCAAGATCGAAGGCGACGTCGAGACGGTCGCCGATTCTTTGGCCGCGATGACCGAAGTCGACTATCTCGTGATCTGCGCTGGTGGCTACGACATCCTGGTCGAGATCGTGTGCGAAGACGACGACCACCTGCTTGAAGTCGTCAATCGCAGAATCCGCTCGCTGCCCGGCGTACGCAATACCGAGACATTCGTCTATCTCAAACTCCGCAAACAGATCTACACCTGGGGAACACGATGACCACACCGCAAGGTTTCTCCGAACCGACTCACAGCCGCCTCGCAGAGTCAGCTCGCGAGCATCTCTGGATGCACTTCACCCGGCACTCAACCTATGAACAAGGAGGCCAGGTACCCGTCATCGTGCGCGGTGACGGCGCCTACATCTGGGATGACCAGGGACGTCGCTATCTTGACGGACTCGCTGGCCTGTTCACCGTCCAGGTGGGACACGGACGAACCGAACTCGCGGAAGCAGCGAGCAAGCAGGCAGCGGAGTTGGCGTTCTTCCCGCTGTGGTCCTACGCACATCCCAAGGCGATCGAACTAGCTGAACGGCTGACCACTTATACCCCCGGCGATCTCAACCGAGTCTTCTTTACGACTGGCGGCGGCGAAGCCGTCGAGACGGCCTGGAAATTGGCGAAGCAGTATTTCAAGTTGACCGGCAAACCGACGAAACACAAGGTGATCAGTCGGTCGATCGCCTATCACGGAACGCCACAAGGGGCATTGGCGATCACCGGAATTCCGGGTGCTCGGATTCCTTTTGAACCCTTGGTACCTGGCGCCCACAAAGTGCCTAACACCAATTTCTATCGCGCGACCGAACACAGTGACGACCTCGAGGCCTTTGGTCGTTGGGCCGCAGACCGCATCGACGAGGCCATCGAGTTTGAGGGCGCTGACAGCGTCGCGGCGGTTTTCCTCGAACCGGTGCAAAACTCCGGTGGTTGCTTCCCGCCGCCGCCCGGCTACTTCGAACGTGTGCGTGAAATCTGCGACAAGCACGATGTGCTGCTCGTCGCCGACGAAACAATCTGCGCGTTTGGTCGCATCGGTGACATGTTCGCCATGAATCGTTTTGGTGTAACGCCGGACATGATCACCTGCGCCAAGGGAATGAGCTCCGGCTATTCCCCCATCGGCGCAATGATCGCAAGCGATCGACTCTTTGAGCCTTTCCGCCACGGTGACAACGTCTTTTCCCATGGCTACACTTTCGGCGGTCACCCTGTGTCGGCCGCGGTTGCGCTCGCGAATCTCGATGTGTTTGAACGCGAGGGGCTCAACGCACACGTTCAGGCTAACGAAGGTGCCTTCCGTTCCACCCTGGAGAAACTTCTCGACCTTCCCATCGTGGGAGACGTGCGCGGCGCTGGCTACTTCTACGGGATTGAGTTGGTCAAGGACCAGTCAACCAAGGAAACGTTCAACGAGGACGAATGCGAGCGCGTGCTGCGCGGCTTCCTCTCCAAGGCGCTTTTCGACGCGGGGCTGTACTGCCGTGCCGACGATCGCGGTGATCCGGTGATCCAATTGTCGCCGCCGGTGATCGTCGGACAGAAAGAGTTCGACGAGATCGAGCAAATACTTCGGGGAGTTCTCGCCGAAGCGTGGACAATTCTCTAGACCATCGTCGTGACACACCCTGCTCCCGGATCGACAGAGCGCACCACGATCCGGCGTATTCCCGAACGCGCGGTAGTCGCTGTCGATTCGCTGCATGCAGTCCTCGACGCGGGCCTGGTAGCCCACGTCTCTGTGACGGACGACACCGGTCAACCATTTGTCGTGCCAGTGGCGTACGCGCGTTGGGGTGACGATGTCGTTTTCCACGGATCGACGGCGTCCCGTCTGTTTCGAGGACTCTCGCAAGGTCAACCGACGTGTCTCACCGTCACTCGACTCGACGGCGTAGTGCTCGCGAGATCCGCATTCGAATCGTCGATGAACTATCGAGCCGTCATGGTGCTGGGGGTTTGTCGGCAACTCAACGGTGAAGACAAAAGCGAGGCGTTGCGAAGGGTCAGTGATCACCTACTGCCTGGCAGGTGGAAAGACATTCGACCGCCGTCGAACAAGGAACTCGCCGCGACCCTCGTGCTCGCCCTGAGTCTGCAGGAGTGTTCGGTCAAGATTCGCACTGGTGGACCGGAGGACCCAGACGAAGATATGTCCGTTCCCACCTGGGCGGGCGAAGTTCCGATTGTCGAAAGCTTCGGCGCACCAATCGATGCCGACGAGACGGCGTCACGATTTCCCATTCCGACCTACGTCTCGACTTGGACTCGTTGACCCGACCCATGGAGAATCACGCAGAATTGCGGCGTACATCCCTGTGGTGGGATCAACTCGTCGATGACGCACCCGATGCGACGTTCGCGGATCGACCACCACTAGATCGCGACCTCGATGTTGACGTGGCAATAGTCGGCGGTGGCTACACCGGACTGTGGACCGCGTATTACTTGATCAAAGCTGATCCGACAGTACGCATTGCCATTCTCGAGGCTCGAATGTGCGGATTCGGGGCGAGTGGCCGCAACGGTGGCTGGTGCTCAGCGCTATTTCCGGCTTCACTGCCCAAAATTGCTCGCACGTCCAGTCGCGAAGAAGCCATTGCGCTACAACGAGCAATGCATGACACCGTTGACGAAGTTGGGCGAGTGATCGCCACTGAAGGAATCAATGCGGCATGGGCCAAGGGTGGAACAATCTCGATGGCCCGTAGTGCGCTTCAGTGGCAACGGGCGCAAGCGGAAATTGCAGAGTGGCGAGAGTGGGGTTTTGGCTCTGAGGACTACAGCCTGCTCGGAGCCAGCGAGGCGAGTAAGGCGTTCGGCGTCACCGACGTGGTTGGGGGGACGTACACGCCGCACTGCGCAGCGATTCATCCTGCGCGTCTTGTTCGCGCGCTTGTCGACATCGTGGAAGCTGCGGGTGTCAAGGTCTTCGAGTACTCCCCGGTGTCGCAAATCAGTCCGCGGCAACTCCGCGCTAACGGTTTCACCATCCATGCGGAGACGATCGTGCGAGCGACCGAAGGCTATACAGCGCAGATACCGGGCTTCGAGCGCCATCTCGTTCCCGTCTACTCGCTCATGATCGCTACTGAACCCTTGAGTCCCGACGTCTGGGACACGATCGGGTTGCATCGTCGCGAGACCTTCAACGACAAACGCCACCTGATCATCTACGGTCAACGGACGGCCGATGACCGATTCGCCTTCGGTGGCCGTGGTGCCCCTTACCACTTCGGATCGACAATTCGTCCCGCCTTTGATCGTGAATCCAAAGTCTTTGACGCGCTTTACGACGTGTTATGCGACTTGTTGCCCGCGCTGCGGGGGTCGCGAATCAGCCACACATGGGGTGGCCCGCTTGGCGTACCCCGCGATTGGTACGCCTCCTGCGGGCTGGACCGCACCACCGGCCTTGCGTGGTCCGGCGGATACGTCGGAGATGGCGTCGGGACGTCCAATCTCGGTGGTCGCACACTTGCGGACTTGATACTGGACCGCGACTCCGCCCTACTGCGCCTGCCGTGGGTCGGGCACCGCTCACCTCGCTGGGAACCCGAGCCCCTTCGTTGGATCGGTACGAATTTGGGCTTGCACACTATGAGCAGCGCCGACACGGTGGAGTCGCGCACAGGACGAGCCTCTCGACGTGCGGCGCTGTTTGGACGATTCACGGGACACTGAGTAAACGCATCGGATGAATTTCGCCCAAGACCAGGTGTGGAGGATGGTGTGGCCAAGAAGGCGCAGTCACCGAGTCAACTGCTAGACATCGACGCCCTTTTCACCGATGAGCAGCGCGCCATCGTCGCGGTTGCCCGACAATTCGTCGACGATCGGGTCCGACCCAACATCGCGGATTGGTTTGAGTCTGGAGTGATCCCCAGTCGCGAACTCGCGAAGGAGCTCGGAGCACTCGGCATGCTCGGCATGCACCTGCACGGATACGGCTGCGCAGGAGTGGACGCGACGGCGTACGGGCTGGCATGTGTCGAACTCGAAGCGGGCGACTCTGGGTTGCGGTCCCTGGTATCAGTTCAGGGCTCACTTGCGATGTACGCGATCTACGCCTTTGGCCGCGAGGCGCACAAACAACGATGGCTCCCTGCGATGGCCGCCGGGGATGCGATCGGTTGTTTCGGCCTGACTGAACCCGATTTTGGGTCTAACCCGAGTGGAATGCGCACCCGTGCGGTTCGGGATGGGTCCGACTGGATTCTTGACGGTACAAAGATGTGGATCACCAACGGGAGCATCGCCGACGTCGCGATTATCTGGGCGCGCACCGACGACGGCATCCGCGGTTTCGTCGTTCCCACCGATAGTCCCGGCTTCGAAGCC
>JBBRTC010000019.1:0-35697 GCA_038244765.1 Candidatus Nanopelagicales bacterium
CACTGAATCGACCATCGGTCAAGAGCGAGACCGAGTCCCCCAGCCCCGCGCCCACGATCGCGCTGGTGACGCCGAGCATCTCACGCATGCCCGGACCACCTCTCGGCCCTTCGTAACGAATCACCACGACGTCGCCCTTGGCCAGCGATCCGCCCTCAACTGCTGCCATCGCGCCGGCCTCTCCATCAAAGACCCGGGCGGTGCCTTCGAAGATCGCCGTGTCGAAGCCAGCCGTCTTCACGACCGCACCTTCTGGAGCGAGCGAACCTCGCAAAATCGAGAGACCACCGCTGGCATGGATCGGCTCCGCGAGCGCATGAATGATCTTCCCATCGGGATCGGGAGGATTGATGTGCGCGAGGTTCCGCGCGACGGTTTCCCCGGTCACGGTGAGACAGTCGCCGTGTAGCAGACCCGCGTCGAGCAGGGCCTTCATGACCACGGGAATGCCGCCGACCGCATCGACATCACTCATCACATAGCGCCCGAACGGTTTCACGTTGGCAAGGTGCGGGACCTTCGAACCGATGCGATTGAAGTCATCGAGTTCGAGGGTCAGATGCGCTTCGTGCGCGATGGCGAGGAGGTGAAGTACGGCGTTGGTGGAACCACCAAGTGCCATCAAGATCGCAATCGCGTTTTCCAGCGACTCTTTCGTGATGATGTCGCGGGTGGTAATCCCTCGGCGTACCAAGTCCACGACCGCGACGCCGGATCGGTGCGCATAACCATCACGGCGTCGGTCTACCGCGGGTGGGGCGGCCGATCCCGGTAACGACATGCCCATTGCTTCAGCCACACTAGCCATCGTGTTGGCGGTGTACATGCCGCCACACGCTCCTTCGCCGGGACAGATCGCGCGCTCAATCGCATCGACTTCGTCGCGGCTGATGAGGCCACGCGCGCACGCGCCAACTGCTTCGAACGCGTCGATGATGGTGATGTCCTTGCCGTTCAGTTTGCCTGGAAGGGTCGTACCGGCGTACAAGAACACCGCCGCAATGTCCAGGCGCGCCGCGGCCATCAACATCCCGGGAACCGACTTGTCGCAACCGGCGAGAAGTACGCCGCCGTCGAGGCGTTCGGCTTCGAACACCGTTTCCACCGAGTCTGCAATCACTTCACGCGACACCAACGAGTAGTGCATTCCCGAATGGCCCATGGAGATACCGTCGGATACGGAGATCGTGCCGAATTCAAGCGGAAATCCGCCGGCCGCGTGAACACCGTTCTTTGCAGCGTCTGCGAGGCGTTCCAGAGACAAATTGCACGGCGTGATTTCGTTCCACGACGACGCGACACCGATCTGCGACTTCACCCAGTCGCCGTCGCCCATTCCTACTGCGCGCAACATGCCGCGCGCGGCCGCGCGCTCGAGTCCGTCAGTGACATCGCGGCTGCGCGGCTTGGGATCAGGGGTGTCGCTCATATCATTCAGCCTAGGACGTGATCGGTCGCACAGATCATCGGGTCACGGGCGCAGCACCTCGTTGAGCATGGCTTCGCCGGCGAGGTACCGGCGCAGTTGCGCAGCCACAAGGCGGTACGCCCGCGGCAAGAACGCCGACGTATTGCCACCAACATGGGGGCTGATGAGGACGCCCGGTGCGTGCCACAGCGGATGGTCAGACGGCAGCGGCTCGGGGTCGGTGACATCGAGCGCGGCACGAAGTCGGCGCGTCTGCAGTTCGACAAGTAGGTCATCGGTCACGACCACGGGACCGCGGGCGGCGTTGACGAGAAGCGCTCCATCTTTCATTAGGCTCAGGAATTCGCCGTCCACCATGCCCACCGTGTGGCTGGTCTGGGGAACCACCACCACCACGACATCAGCGGACGGAAGGAGCTTGGGGAGATCAGCGAAGCCATGGACTTCCTGGCCTTCGTCGGTGGTCCGAACGTGACGCGCAACACGGGTGATGTCTACTTCGAACCCACTGAGCCGCTGCTCGACAGCGCGGCCGACGTTGCCGTACCCCACGATGAGCACGCGTTTGTCGGCCAACGCATCGAAGCGCCCGTACAGCCAGTCCCCCGTTTCGTGCGCTCGAGCGAAATCGTCGAGCCGGCGTAGTTTGGCGATGATCAAGCCGACCACGAGCTCCGCGGTGCTCGCGTCGTGCACCCCGGCGGCGTTATAGAGCCGTGCGCCCGGCGGGAGATGGGGCCAGACGTTGTCGACACCCGCGGTGAGGGTTTGGACCGTATTCAACGACGGCATGCGTTCCATGAGCTCAAGGGTGTGGGCTGTGGCCATGGACGGCGGCACGTAGAACTCGATGCCACGCAGTTCGTCATTCGACAGTGGCGTCGATCCGTCGTAGACCGCCACACCGACGCCGTCGGTTGCTCCAACGAGGACGGTGCCGTAATCAATCCACGGAAGGAGAATGGTCGGTTTGGTCACGCGCGCGACCGTACCTGCCAGTCCGAGCGACGCCACCGCTAGCCTCCAAGAATGCAGACACGCACACTTGGCAGATCCGGCTTGGATGTCGGCGCGATTGGGCTGGGCTGTATGGGGATGACGTTCGCGTATGACCAGGCCGAACAAGATGACGTGTCATCGATCGACGTCATCCATCGGGCCTTGGATGTCGGCGTGACTCTCTTGGACACCGCCGATGCCTATGGGCCATACACCAACGAAGAACTCCTCGGTCGCGCGTTGCGCAATCGGCGCGATGAGGCAGTTGTCGCCACGAAGTGTGGGGTGGTGACGTCGCCGGATTTCAATCACGGTCGCAACGCGTCTCCGACATACATCCGTGAATCGTGCGATGGCTCGTTGCGCCGACTCGGAATCGAAACGATCGATCTCTATCAACTGCATCGCGTCGATCCCCACACGCCGATCGAAGAATCGTGGTCGACGTTTGCCGGGCTGGTCGACGATGGAAAGGTACGAGCGATCGGCCTGTCTGAAGTCACCCTGGATGAATTGCAGCGATGCCACGCGATCCATCCGGTCACCTCAGTTCAAAGTGAGTTGTCGCTGTGGACCCGGGACTGGGCCAGCGACGTACTCCCGTGGTGTCGGGCCAATGACGTCGGATTCCTCGCTTTTTCTCCCTTGGGCCGAGGCTTTCTCACCGGCGCCATCACAGGCCGACGATTCGCCGACGGCGATTTCCGATCCACGTTGCCTCGCTTCTCTCCGGAGGCAATGGCAACTAACGAGGCCCTCGTCAACTCTGTGCGCGCCATCGCCGACCGGCTCGGGGCGACGCCGGCGCAAGTCGCGCTTGCCTGGGTACTCGCCCAAGGCTCCAACGTCGTACCGATCCCGGGTACCAAGAAAGTGTCGCGTCTGATGGAGAATGCGGCCGCGGGCGACCTGGCGCTCTCCGCGGAAGATCTGCAAACCCTCGACGCCCTCCCCGCCCCCGCCGGTTCCCGCTACTAACCCGCGCGCCATCCGCCGTCGGCGCGCGAACCCCTCCCGCTCTTTTCTGCGTGAAAGGGAGGTCCGTCAGTCTCTATTGAACCGATGCGTACTTTCATTTTCTCGCGGATCCATTGGTTCATGGCGTACGTCGAAAATTGACGCTCCCGTACTCACGGCGGTCATCGCCCAACCACGCCAAATGAATGAACTGTTCGTTCAATAGAGACTGACGAACAGACCTTTCATGCAGAAAGAAAGTGCTTTAGAGGGTTGAGGGGTGGGGAGGGGTGGTGAGGCGGGTGAGGAGGAGCTCGCGGACTCTCGCTGCGTCAGCTTGACCTCGAGTGGCTTTCATCACGGCACCGATCAATGCGCCTGCCGCGGCGGGCTTGCCTTCACGGATCTTTTGAGCCGCATCGGGATTGGCAGCGATCGCCTCCTCGATAGCGGCCAGCAACGCGGCGTCATCGGAGACCACCGCAAGTCCCCGTGCGGCAACAACGTCGTCCGGTGACCCCGCGCCCTCCAGCACGCCGTCAATGACCTGGCGGGCCAACTTGTCATTGAGTGCGCCGACTGCGACGAGCGCTTCCACGCGCGCGACCTGAACGGGCGTGATCTCCAACTCTGGCAGTTCAATCTCGCGTTCATTGGCTACGCGCGCGAGCTCACCCATCCACCACTTGCGGGCACCTGCCTGTGTGCCTCCAGCGGCGACCGTCGCTTCAATGACATCGAGGGCTCCGGCGTTTGCCATGGACTGCATCTCGAAGTCGTTGACTCCCCACTCGGTCATCAGCCGCGTACGCCGAGCGGCCGGCAACTCCGGCAACGCCGCTCGCAACGACTCAACCCATTCGATCGCGGGCGCAATCGGAAGTAAATCCGGCTCGGGAAAGTAGCGGTAGTCCTCAGCCTCTTCCTTGGATCGGCCCGACGTGGTGACACCGGTGTCTTCATGCCAATGTCGCGTCTCCTGCACGATCCGTTCGCCTGCATCGAGACGGGCCGCCTGACGAGTCATCTCGTAGCGAACCGCACGTTCAACGGACTTCAACGAGTTAACGTTCTTCGTCTCAGTGCGTGTTCCTAGTGGTGCATCTGGCGACGTTCGAAGTGACGCGTTGGCGTCGCAGCGTAGGGATCCCTGTTCCATCTTTACGTCGGACACATCCAACGCGCGGAGCAAATCGCGCAGCGCAGTGACGTACGCCCTCGCTACCTCCGGTGCGTACCGCCCTGCTCCTTCGATCGGTTTGGTGACAATTTCGATCAGTGGGATACCCGCGCGGTTGTAGTCGACAAGGGAATAGTCCGCGCCATGAATGCGGCCGGTTGCGCCACCTTGGTGTGTCGACTTACCGGTGTCTTCTTCCATGTGGGCGCGCTCGATTTGCACGCGGAACGGCATCAGCCCATCCGCTGTTTCGACTTCGATGTCCAAATACCCGTCGTAGCAAATCGGCTCGTCGTACTGCGAAGTCTGGAAGTTCTTCGGCATGTCCGGGTAGAAGTAGTTCTTGCGAGCAAATCGGCACCACGCCGCGATCTTGCAATTCAGCGCAAGCCCGATGCGGATCGCCGACTCCACCGCGACTCGATTCAACACCGGAAGCGAACCCGGCAAGCCCAAACAGGTGGGGCATGTCTGCGTGTTCGGTGGAGCGCCAAACAACGTTGGGCATGAGCAAAACATCTTCGTCTCGGTTCCGAGTTCTACGTGGACTTCAAGTCCAAGCACTGGGTCGTAGCGAGAGACCACGTCGTCGAAACTCAGGACACTTTCAACCGCCATTGCAGTCATACCGCCACACCTCCAAGTTGAGGCGCGCTATCAAGTAAAGGCGCTCCCCACTGGTCGAGTAGTGCGGCTTCGAGCGCAGCGCCAACGTTGTAGAGCCGGTCGTCGGCCATCGCTGGCGCCATGATTTGCAACCCGACCGGGAGCGAGTCTTCCGGAGCAAGCCCGATGGGGAGGGACATCGCGGGGGTGCCGGCCAAGTTAGCAGGGATGGTCGCGATGTCATTGAGATACATCGCAAGCGGATCATCGAGCTTTTCTCCCAGCCGAAAGGCCGTCGTCGGGGCGGTTGGTGAGACGAGTACGTCGCATTGCGCAAATGCTGCGTCAAAGTCGCTCGCGATCAACGTGCGTACCTTCTGGGCTTGTCCATAGAAGGCGTCGTAATAACCAGCCGACAAGGCATACGTGCCCAGGATGATTCGCCGAATTACCTCGTCACCGAAACCGGAGGCGCGGGTCTTCGACATCACCTGCTCGACCGATGAGTTTCCGTCGTCACCCACCCGTACGCCGTAGCGCATGCCATCAAATCTGGCCAAGTTCGATGAGCATTCGCTCGGCAGGATCAGGTAGTAGGCCGCTAGTGCGTAGGGGAAGTGTGGGCACGACACCTCGACGATGTCAGCCCCCAATCCCTCCAGGATCGCGACGCTTTCATCAAATCGCTGTTGTACGCCGGCCTGATAACCCTCGCCAGTGAGCTCGCGTACGACTCCGATTCGTAGGCCGGCGACATCGGCTCGCCGAGCCGAAGCCACGACATCGGGCACCGGAGCATCAATCGATGTTGAATCAAGTGCGTCGTGTCCGGCAATGACTGAGTGAAGCAAGGCCGCATCAAGCACCGTACGGGCGCACGGGCCGGCTTGATCCAATGACGACGCCAACGCCACGAGGCCGTAGCGCGACACTCCCCCGTACGTTGGCTTCACACCAACGGTTCCGGTCACCGCCGCGGGTTGACGAATCGACCCGCCGGTGTCGGTCCCGATCGCTAGTGCAGCTTCGTAGGAGGCAACACACGCCGCGGAGCCACCACCGGAGCCACCGGGAATTCGATCCAAGTCCCAAGGATTGTGGGTCGGGCCGTACGCCGAGTGCTCAGTCGACGAGCCCATCGCGAACTCGTCCATGTTGGTCTTGCCCAAGATCACGATGCCGGCGTTCTTGAGGCTTCGCGTGACGGTGGCGTCGTATGCCGGTCTCCATCCTTCGAGGATGCGAGATCCGCACGTGGTGGGGATTCCCGACATAGCCATCACGTCTTTGAGCCCTAACGGCACTCCTGCGAGAACCCCAAGCGGTTCGCCGTTGCGGCGAGCGGTATCGACGGCTTGCGCAGAGGCCAGAGCCCCTTGACTGTCGACGTGCAGGAAGGCATGCACATCGCCATCTATATCGTCGATTCGCTCGAGGTGGGCCAAGGTGACTTCGACTGCGCTGACATCGCCGCTCGACACGAGGGCGGCCAGATCCGCCGCGGTCTTGCGGGTGAGTTCAACGGCTGTGTCGCTCATTGCTCGTCCAGGATGCGCGGAACGCGGAAGCGATCGTCCTCGACAGCCGGGGCGCTGCCGAGTGCGAGGTCCCGTGACAACGACGGACCGACGACGTCCTCGCGGAAGACGTTGACCAGAGCGACCGGATGACTCATCGGGGGCACGTCATCGGCAGCAACCTCAGCAATAGTCGCTACCGAGTTGAGAATTACTTCGAGTTGGGCTGCGTGGTGTGCCAAATCTTCTTCGCTCAGATCAAGGCGGGCAAGTCGAGCGAGATGCGCGACTTCGTCGCGAGAAATCGATGGCATGCGAGCATCCTAGGGCGCGTTACTCGAGCCTCCTTGTCCGCCTACGACACGTAGCGCGGGCTCCATTGTCGCGGTTTGACCCGCACGTTGAACGAGCCAGCGCGTCGCTTGATCCGTCGCCATAGGCCGGGCTAACTCAAAGCCTTGGGCGGCGTCGCAGCCCATCTCGCGCAACTCCGTCACGATGTCTCCGGTCTCGACGCCCTCCGCGACCACAGTCAATCCCAAGCCGTGAGCCAATCCGACGATGGAGCGGACCATCGCAGGATCCCGGTCGATTCCGCCGAGGCGCATCACGAACGATTGGTCGATCTTGATCTCAGCCACGGGTAGCTGTTCGAGCAAGATCAGAGACGAATAGCCCGTCCCAAAGTCGTCCAATGCGCTGCGAACACCGATGTCGCGAAGTTCTGACAGCGTACGCACGGCGTTGATGGGATCGGACATGAAGATGCTCTCAGTGACTTCCAACATCAAGGCCTCGGCCGGAAGTCCGTTGCGGTCAAGTGCGCGCGCGACAATGTTTCCGACGTCGGTGTCCTGCAGGTCCCGCATCGAGACGTTCACTGCGACCGGCACTCGAAGGCCGATGCGCCACCATGCCGATGCCTGTCGACAAGCCGTGTCGAGTACGTACGACGTCAGTTCGTGAACCAACGTCGACCGTTCGGCGGCCGTCACGAACTCGAGTGGCGGAATGTGTCCTCGTTCTCGGTGATGCCAACGTGCGAGTGCTTCAACACCGACGACGCGACCGTCGATGAGTGAGATCTTGGGCTGGTAGTGCAAGGTGACATTGCTCTGCTGCAGGGCCTCACGCAGGGCCGTGACAAGTCCAAGGCGTTGCGGAGAGTTTGGATCGCGGTCAGCGTCGTAGACCTCGACGCGAGTGTGCTCTGCTTTGGCGACATACATCGCGACATCGGCGCGCCGCATTAGTTCGTCCGGGTCACCACCGTGCAACGGGTGCAACGCGACGCCAATGCTTGTTTCAACATCGATCAACACTCCGTCAAGTCGAATGGGATCCTCCAGGGCCAACCGAATGCGACTGGCCGCCTCGAGTGCCTCGTCGCGAGTCAGAATGCCGGGGAGCAGCACGGCGAATTCGTCGCCACCGAGGCGCCCCACCGTGTCTTGCGGTCGAATCGCTCCTTGAAGTCGTTTCGCCACGATCTCTAGGAGGCGATCCCCGACATGGTGACCAAGGGTGTCATTGACTTCTTTGAAGCGGTCGAGATCCAGAAAGAACAGTCCGACGCCGGTGTCGGTGTCCCTAGCCCGAGTGAGTTCCGACTCCAACCGTGCCCCGAGATATGACCTGTTTGGCAAATCGGTGAGCGAATCGTGCAGCGCCTGGTATTCCTTTTCCCGCGACGTCCGCGCGGTGTGATAGATCGCCTGCAGCGGCAAAAGAAGCAGTGGCATCAGGAACCATTCACTCGCGACCAGTACCACCAAGGGTGACAGGGCGAGTACGACCAAAGTACTCACAGCATAGAAGCCGAATTCCTCGGTGAACGCGTCCCAGAATGAGGTCTGCGGCCACGTATAGGCCATGGCCACGAGTGCCAGGTTGGTGAAGTGGTAAGCCATCCACGACGCCAACAACCAGGTCAGGTCGTGGACGTCAAAGGACGTCCGCGGCGCAAATGGCGTAGCAGCCTGGCCGGCAAGTGCGACGACCCCGCACGCGGCGCCCACTGACACAACATACTGGCCGACGTTGAACGCAAATCGCCATGGGATCCGCCGCATCAGCAGCATCAACAAGGCGATAGATACGGCCTCGGTGATGATCGCGGGAGCCGGCCCCCACAAGTAGAGCGCCGCGAACACGAACGCCCCGGAGAAGGGAACGCCGTCGGGGTCCTTGGCATCAGCAGTGACCAACGGTCGCAGTTCGCCGAAGAGCGCGAGCGCCACCATGACCAAGAAGGCGGGACCCATGGCGGAAATCGTCGCGGGAGTCAACGCTCGAGCATTGACGACGATGAGGGCCAATCCGAGCGACACCGACAGGTACCAACTGAAGGCGAACATGCTGGGGCGAAGCAGTGACGGCCTGCGATCAGCTGCGTCCACTCGCCCACCCTGGGTCGGCCGTTCGCCCGAGGGCGGCCAGCATCCGTCAGGCGCCGGGAGGCACCCACAGATCTAGTCGGCCTGCAGCGTCACCTTCTTTAAGGCGTCGCCGGGTTCGTCCCGCGGACAAATCACCCGTTCAGCGCAGCATCCAAGCCCTCGGTGGTGAGCCGAGCCAAGCCCCCAACATCGAGGACCGGCACGCCGAGAGCGACGGCCTTGTCGTACTTCGATCCGGGGTTCTCACCAGCGACGATGCAGCTCGTTTTCTTGGACACCGAACCGCTGACCTTGGCTCCCAATCGTTGGAGTGCCTCCGTCGCGCCATCGCGAGTCCAGCCGTCAAGGGTTCCCGTGACGACGACCGTCACTCCATCGAGCAGCTTCGGCCCAGAATCAAGGCGATCTTCGGCCATCCGCACGCCGGCAGCCCGCCACTTGTCGACCACGTCGCGATGCCAATCGATGCTGAACCACTCGTGCAACGCGGCCGCGATTGTCGGGCCAACGCCGTCGACTAACGCCAGTTCGGCTTCGGATGCCGCGGCGATCAGCCCCAACTCTCCAAACTCGCGCGCGAGTTCTTGCGCGGCCGTCGGGCCAACGTGTCGGATCGACAGCGCGACGATGACTCGCCACAGCGGTCGATCCTTGGCTTGAGCCAGTTGTTCGAGCAGAACCTTCGCATTCTCGGTGAGTTGACGACCGGCTTCGTCGCGCTTGCGTTCACGGGTAAAGAAGTCGGCGGTACTCAGCCGTTGGGCGTCGAGATCGAAGAGGTCGCCTTCGTCGGCAACAACGTGTGACTCCAACAAAGCCACCGCCGCTTTGAAGCCGAGTCCTTCGATATCAAGCGCACCGCGGGACGCAACGTGGAAGAGCCGCTCCCGAAGTTGGGCCGGACACGAGCGCGAGTTAGGGCAGCGGATGTCGACGTCCGCGTCGCGCGCTCGTTTGAGTCGAGTACCGCAGTCAGGGCACACCTTGGGCATGACGAAGGCTCGCTCGGTTCCGTCGCGTTCCTCGACGACCGGTCCGATGACTTCCGGAATGACATCGCCTGCTTTGCGCAAGAAGATCATGTCTCCGATCAGAACACCTTTGCGCGCGACTTCATCCGCATTGTGCAGCGTGGCCATCGAGACGGTCGTGCCAGCGACTTTCGCGGGTGTCATCACGGCGTACGGCGTGACTCGCCCCGTCCGACCGACATTGACTCGAATCTCTTCCAACCGGGTTCGCACCACCTCAGGCGCGTATTTGTAGGCGACAGCCCATCGAGGCGTGCGCGACGTGGAGCCGAGACGGCCTTGGGTGGCTAGGTCGTCAACTTTGATGACGACACCATCGATTTCGTGCTCCACGTCGTGGCGGTGTTCCCCGTAATAGGCGATGAAATCCTGGGCGCCGTCGAGGCCGACCACCACCTTCGCGCGGTCGCTTGTCGGAAGTCCCCATGATCGCAGCGCGGCGTACGCCTCCGATTGGGTTGCGGGTTCGTAACCACGTCGGGCACCCACTCCGTGGACTACCAACTGAAGTCCCCCGAGACGCCTGATGGCGCGATCCAGGTCTTCCAGGGCGCGATTTAGTCGGCCTTGACTGCGGTCTGCCGATCGCCCCGCCGCAGTGTGAGCCGCAACGAGTTCACGCGCCACCGCTACCTCTTCTTCGCGTCGGTCGACTCGCTGGCGAAGAGTTCCTGCGCCCGCGTTGCGCGCATTGGCGAACGGTGAGCGGCCCTGACTCATCATGTCGTCGTTGAGTGCAGTGAATTCGTCGTCCGGGAAGAAGACTTCACCCCGTACTTCGATCAACTCGGGCACGGCATGCGATTTCGTTGACTTCAAGGCGCGGGGGATACCCGGGATGAAGCGAACGTTGTACGTGACGTCTTCGCCCACACGCCCATCACCGCGCGTCGCCAAGCTTCGCAGCTGACCTCGCTCGTAAACGATGTCCACCGCGAGACCGTCAACTTTCAATTCGCACAACAATGCCGGAATTGCACCGAGATCGCGCTCCACGCGGCCGGCCCAGGCGACCAGATCGACATCGTCAAAGGCGTTGTCCAAACTCAACATTCGCTGGAGATGTTCGACTGGTTCAAACATCTCCGAGCGACTTCCCCCGACGGTCTGCGTGGGTGAGTCGCCAGTGACAAGATCGGGATAAGTGGCCTCCAGCGCCACCAGTTCGGCGTACGCGTTGTCGTATTCGTCGTCAGAAATAGTGGGCGCGTCGTGGTCGTAGTAGCGGCGTCTGGCGTCTTCGATCACACCAATCAATTCGTCACGACGCCTGACGGCTGAGGCGGGACGGCTAGCGCTCATCAGCGGCCCCGGTCGTCCATTTGCGTAAGCGCACTCGACACGCTGTGAAGGTGCTTCGTCGCGTTCCGGACATAGCCCGGGCTGGCAGCGGCCATGCCACACGTCGGGCTGAGCAAGATCTGTTCGACGAATTTGTCGATGTCGAATCCGATTCGATGCGACAAGTTCCTCACCTGATCAACGCTAGCGCTGACTTCCGACAGTGACGCGTCACTCGCCGAGACAATCCCGATCATCAGCACCATCTCGGCTTCGAAGGCAAGTCCCAGCGCATCAATGTCGGCATCGGATATACGACGCGGATCGACACAGAATCCGTCTGCTTCGCTGCGGCGCAGAACGTCAAAGGGCACGTTGTCCGCACAACAGTGAATGACACTTCGGCCACCAGCGGACTTAATTGCCTCGGTGAGGGCCCCGAGCGATTTGACGATGGTGGCGTCCTGCACAGGGGCTAGCCGACCCCATCCGCTTTGTCGGGACACGGCGCCGGTCAGTACGGCCGACAGCGATGGCTCGTCGATCTGCACAACGATCGAGGCGTTCGGCAGGCGACGCGCAAGGTCGCGAACATGACTGCCCGTCAGTTCCACGAGCGCGTCAGTGATGTCCGCACACGCACCGGGATCGTTGAGTGCACGATCCCCGGTCCTGAGTTCGATGTTGGCGGCGAGCGTCCACGGCCCACACAGCGAGACCTTGATCGCTCCAGTGACGTCCGCGGCGTACTCCTCCAGTGCGTCGAGGTCCTGTGCAACCCATGACTGCGCACGGCGTACAGCTGCTCCTGGCCGATCGGCGAATCGCCAACCAGTCGTCGTGGTCTGCACCGCGAAACCGGGGTCGACGCTCGCGAGCATGCCTGCCGTACGCCCCACCATGTCCGCGCCCGGACCACGCGCCGGAAGTTCGGGAAGGTAGGGCATTTGCGGGCATTCTCCGACGACGAACCGAACGGTTTCAGCGATATCGGTTCCGGGCATCGATCCGATTCCGGTGACGCTGGCCGGATCGGTCCATCGTGAGTGGGGAGTCACCGTGGCATTGCTCGGTTACGCCGACGTACCCGACGCGTGCATCGGAAATTCTCGCGCGTTTGGCGAACGGCTGGATCGCGTCGACCCAATTGTCCCCGAACCGATGACGCGAGTGCCGTCATAGACCACAAGAGACTGACCCGGCGCGACGCCCCGAACGGGATCACTCAGCGACACCCGAATGGATTCGTTCGTCGGAAGTACAGTGCAGCCGAGCGCCTCGCCGTGGGCGCGGATCTGTGCGAGTGCTTCGAACTCCCCCACGGGCGGCGCGCCACACCATCGCGGTGCGAGCGTCGTGATTTCATCGACATCGAGCATGTGACTGAGTCCGACCAAGACGGTGTTGCTCGCGGTATCAATTCCGACGACGTAGCGCGGTGCCCCGTCGGCCGACGATCGACTCAACCCAAGACCCCGCCGCTGCCCCACCGTGAAAGCGAACGCACCTTCGTGAGCGCCCAACACTTCTCCGGTCGTGATGTCGCGAACGTCACCTGGTTGTGCACCCAATTTCGACGTGAGCCATCCGGCCGTATCGCCGTCACTGATGAAGCACACGTCAAAGCTCTCGGGCTTCTCGGCGACGAGTAGGCCGCGCTCGCTGGCTTCTCGGCGTACGTCTGTCTTGATCGAACCGCCCAGCGGGAACATCGATCGCTTCAACTGCTGCTGATCAAGAACGGCCAACACATAGGACTGGTCCTTCGTGACGTCTTCGGCGCGGTGCAGTTCTCGACAGTCCTCCCGGTCAACGAGGCTCGCGTAGTGCCCAGTGCAAACCGCGTCAAAGTCCAACGCGATCGCTCGATCGAGTACGGCGGAGAACTTGATGCTCTCGTTGCAGCGAATGCAGGGGTTGGGTGTGTGGCCTTGGGCGTACTCGTTGACGAAGTTATCGATGACCTCGGCCTTGAATCGCTCGGAGAGATCCCAGATGTAGAACGCAATGCCCAAGGCGTCGGCCACTCGTCGGGCATCTCGAGAATCTTCCAAGGTGCAACACCCACGCGCCCCGGTGCGATGCGAGGACGGGTTGCGCGAAAGTGCGAGGTGAACCGCCACCACGTCGTGGCCAGCGTCAACGGCGCGGGCAGCTGCCACAGCCGAGTCGACCCCCCCGGACAAGGCGGCAAGGACGCGCATGTCACACCGCCGTCGGGACGCTTGTCAGCCCGGCCCGGCGTGCGCGCTCAACCGACGGCCCGAGCATAGCGATGAGCTCGTCGACGTCCCTCGATGTTGAGGTGTGGCCAAGCGAAAACCGTAGTGATCCACGTGCGCTTGCCTCGTCTGCCCCCATGGCTACCAAGACATGGCTGGGCTGCGGCACTCCAGCCTGACACGCAGACCCCGTAGAGCACTCGACACCCGCGGCATCGAGCAACATCAGCAACGCGTCACCTTCGCATCCTGGGAAAGTGAAGTGAGCGTTACCGGGAAGTCGGTCGGTGGTGTCTTTGGGGCCATTGAGGACGGCATCGGGCACGAGTTTCAAGACTCGCGCAACAAGGTCGTCGCGCAATGTCGAAATCTCCTTAGCCCGCTCTACCTGAGTCGATACAGCAGCCTCCAACGCCGCCGCAAATCCGGCAATCGCCGGCGTATCAAGGGTTCCCGATCGGACGTCTCGCTCTTGGCCGCCGCCGTGAAGTAGCGGTGTCGCGGTCACATCTCTGCCGATCACCAACGCGCCGACTCCGTGCGGACCGCCGACCTTGTGACCGCTAACTGTCAGTGCGTCAACCAAAGACGCGTCGACGTCGACCCAGCCCACAGCTTGTACTGCGTCGGAGTGCAGTAGCACCCCACGCGACCGGACGATCTCGGCAATCTCGGCAATCGGGTTGATCGCACCTACTTCGTTGTTGGCCCACATGATGGAGACGAGGCCGAGCAACGATTCGTGCTCCCCGATGCATTCGCGCAATCCATCGAGATCGAGTTGGCCGGTGTCATCGACGCGCAGGAAACACACGGCTGCGCCTTCATGATCAATCAGCCACTGGGTGGGATCGAGCACGGCGTGATGCTCGACGGCTGACACGGCCAACGCCGTACGCGAGTCGGGTCGATCACGCCCGGCCCAGTAGAGGCCTTTGATCGCCAGATTGTCTGACTCGGTGCCACCGGAAGTGAAGACGACATCGCTGGGGCGTACGCCGAGAGATGCTGCAACCCGCTCACGCGATTCCTCCACCACTCGACGGGCTCGTCGCCCCGAGGCGTGCAAAGAGGACGCGTTGCCAACGCGCTCGAGTTCGGCGGTCATCGCGGCGACCGCCTCCGATCGCATCGGAGTCGTCGCGGCGTGGTCGAGATAGCCCACGGGCTGAGTCTAACGAGAGGGCGGTTAGCCCTTCCGCTTGTTGATCTCTGCGGTGAGTTGGGGGACGACCTCGAAGAGATCACCGATCACGCCGTAGTCGGCGAGTTCGAAGATGGGCGCCTCGGCGTCCTTGTTGACCGCAATGATCGTCTTTGACGTTTGCATGCCTGCTCGGTGCTGGATTGCCCCGGAGATCCCGTTGGCGATGTATAGCTGCGGCGCGACGGTTTTGCCGGTCTGGCCGACTTGGTATTGGTGCGGATACCAGCCAGCGTCGGTGGCTGCTCGGGACGCCCCGACGGCCGCACCGAGAGCGTCGGCGAGTTCTTCGACGACACCGAACCCCTCAGGTCCACCCACGCCGCGACCGCCGGAAACGACGATGGCGGCTTCGGTTAGTTCCGGTCGGCCACCCTTTTGCGCGACAACTCGGTTGGTGACGTGAGCCTTTGTCGACGATTCGCGCAAGGCCACCACAACGTCGGTCCGCGTGCCAGCAGCGGGCGAGGCAACTGGAGCGGTCGAATTCGGCCGTACGGTGATAATCGGAGTGCCGTGGGACACCCGTGAGTGCACGACGGTCGCCCCGCCAAAGACCGACTGAGTGGCCGTCAAGTCGACTGTTACATCAACGGCATCGGTGAGTACGCCGGAATCGGTGCGGACCGCGAGGCGACCGGCTATTTCTTTGCCGGTCGCCGTCGACGCAATAAGTACGGCGGCGGGAGCGTGCTCCGCCACCAGTGCCGCGAGTACGTCGACGGTAGGCGCGACGACGTAGTTGTCGAAGTCCGCACCAACGGCTGCGTAGACGTTGACTGCTCCGTATTCCGCGAGAGATGCGACGGCGGCATCGATGTCGGTGCCGACCAGGACGGCGGCTGGTTCGCCGAGCGTGCGGGCCAGCGTCAGCAACTCGTGGGTGACCTTCTTGACGGAGCCGTCAACATGTTCGACGAGAACGAGGATCTGCGCCATGGGTTTCTTCTACTCCTGCTCAGATGAACTTCTGCGACGCGAGGAAGTCGGCAATGTTGACGCCGCCCTCTCCCTCGTCCTTGACGACCGTGCCGGCGGCACGCGGGGGGCGCTCGGAGAAGTCCGCAACTTGCGACCACGAGTTGGCGAGACCGACTCGAGCGGCGTCGATGCCAGCGTCCACGAGGGACAACTTCTCTACCGGCTTCTTCTTTGCGGCCATGATCCCTTTGAACGACGGGTAGCGAGGCTCGTTGATCTTTTCGACGACACTCACCACTGCCGGGGTGCTGGCTTCAACTTCGTCGTATCCGTAGTCGGTTTGACGCTGGATGCGGACTGTCGCTCCGTCAATCTCGACCTTGTTCGCGTAAGTCAACTGCGGCAAGCCGAGTCGTTCGGCGACCATGGCCGGAACCACGGAACAACGCGCGTCGGTGGATTCGGAACCAAAAATCAGTAGATCAAAATCGCGATCGGCAAGCGTCGTGGCAATGGCGTACGACGTGGCTGGTGCGTCACTTCCGTGCAATGCATCGTCGACGAGGTGGATGCCTGCGTCGGCGCCCATCGACAGGGCCTTGCGAATCGTGTCGGCCGCGTCGTCGGGACCCATCGAAAAGACGGTGACCTCGCCGCCTTGCGCTTCGACGATCTTGAGCGCCTCCTCGACGGCGTACTCGTCGAGTTCGTTGATGACGCGATCCACAGAGGCGCGGTCGAGGGTGTTGTCACTTGGGCTGAGCTTCTTGTCAGCCCAACTGTCCGGAACCTGTTTGACGCAGACAACGATCTTCATAGCCGGGGGCGGACCTCCTGTGGTCGTACGCCGCGCCCGCTCGTGCGGGGGGCATCAGGCGCACGGGGCGCCGCTATCGAACAGTACGTAGTGATGGCGAAGTGCACCAATGCGCTCGGGATCTAGGGCATAGCCTCCCCGATCCGCCTCATGGCAGCGCCACTGGGGTCGAAGATTTGGCGGCTAGCGATGAGTGAAGTTGGCCTTGCCAGGTCCGTTTTCCAGGAACGAGGCCATTCCGACTGCCCTATCATCGGTGGCAAACAAGGCCGCGAATTGAACTCGCTCAATCTCCAGGCCAGTATCAAGATCGGCCTCAAGTCCGCGATCAATCGACTCCTTGGCCGCGCGCATCGCGTACGCCGGACCGTCGGCAAGTTGGCGAGCGAGGGTCATGGCTTCGGCGTACACCTCCTCGGTGGGGACCACGCGGTCGACGAGTCCGATCCGCAATGCCTCCTCGGCGTCCACGAAGCGTCCAGTGAAGATCAAGTCTTTGGCCCGCGACGGGCCGATTAATCTGGGGAGTCGCTGAGTGCCGCCGGCGCCGGGGATGATTCCAAGCAAGATTTCCGGCTGACCGATCTTCGCGCGATCCCCGGCAATTCGTAGATCGGTGCAGAGGGCGAGCTCGCAGCCGCCGCCGAGTGCGAAGCCGGTGATTGCTGCAATCGTGGGCTTGGGGATGCGCGCGACTGCGGTGAAAGCAGATTGAAGTCCCACCGAGCGATCCACCATCTGCTGGTAGGACCATTCGGCCATCTCTTTGACGTCGGCACCAGCGGCGAACAGTTTGGGGCCGCCGTACACGATCACTACGCGCACGTCGGGGCGAGACGAAGCCTCGTGAGCGGCCGCGCGGATCTCGTCCTGCATCTGAGCAGACAGCGCATTCATGGGCGGGCGATCTAGTCGAATGGTGGCGACGTTGTCCTCAACTTCGAACTGCACCAATTCGCCCATGTCCACTCCCGAGTTCTCGAGGCCTCATCTGGATCAGCCTCGCGGCGTACCGAACCCTAGAACCAACGGGCCTGTTCTCGTGGATCGGCCAGCTCTGGGAGGTCACAACAGCCGGGCAGCGGAAGGTTTAGAGGTCTCTCCAGACCCAGGACGGGGTGGGGATGCAGCCGGCGGGGCGCCCGACGCGGGCGAGGCCAGCTCGGTCACCGGTGCGATAGCCGCTGCTCGTACGACGCGAGATCACCGGGTACATGATCTGGCTCGACGTCACGACGTGGTTGAGACCGACGGCGTGGCCGAGTTCATGCTCGACCAAGTTTCCTCGACGCACCCCGTTACCAAAGCCGGCACGAAAGACCGCATTGTTGGCCGCGTTGAGCACGACGAAACCGCGACCAATTGCTCCGGACCATGGACCGCCTGTCGACCAACTCTTGAATGCGTACCCTCCCGAGCCAGCAACGTAGCGCCCGTGAGCGTCCCGCCCGAGCAACGTGGATCGGGTCGATATGCGCCGCTGATTGACCCACGCGACCACAATTTCGGCGTTTGTCTGTCGACTGGACCACGAACTGCCGGTGGGGATCTTCGTCGTGCCGCCGCCGTAAACAAAGGTCATGCCGGTGGCTGCGCCTAGGCGGGCGAAAGCCGTCCGAACATCGGCAACCGCCGCTCGCCGTCCGCCAGAAGTCGTCGAGGACAAAGTCGCATTGACCCGGTAGAGGATCCGGGACTGACAGGGGTTCCACCGAACTCGAAGTGTCTGTCCGTCGGGTGTCCGGACGGTGTTCAGCGAGTACGTCGTGGTTCCGGCCTCGGCAGTCGTGACCACGGCGGGGGCGCCGGCGGCAACGACTGCGCCTACGGTGGCCACGCACATCACTGCACGGACTCCACGGTGTATCGCGATTTTGCGCACTTCCAACCCCCAGGAGCGGCTCTCTCGGGCAAACGCCCACACGAGTTCTGCTTAGGTGATGTCGGTCGTCCGCACGATTCCCCTGAGGAGAATCCGGCAGTGTCACCCGCTCGGCAGTCACACTGATGGCCCATGCCGTGGACCATCGAGTAGAGGAGAATCACGTGTCCGCTCGTCCACCGGTCGTCCTTGACTCGGTCGGCGGGCGCTTCACGATGTGGGCAGGAAATGCCACTCGGGTCGAGTTATGCGTCTTCGATGACGCGGGTCTTCAGCGACAGATCGACCTTGAACCATCCGACGACGGTTGGTTCACCGGTCACCTCAACGGCGTACGACCTGGGACTCGGTACGGCTATCGCGTGCACGGTCCGTGGGACCCAGAAATCGGGCAACGATTCAACCCCGCGAAGTTGCTCGTGGACCCACGCGCACGCGCGATCTCCGGTTCGTTTGTCGCCCGCGAAGAAACACTGGGACACCAAGCGTCGGGTGAGACCTGGGAGCCGCTCGAGCGTGACGATCGAGACTCCGCCCCATGGGTTCCCCGATCGGTCGTCGTCGACGAGACATACGACTGGGGCGACGATCAGCCGCTTGGAAGACCGGTCTCCGAGCACATCGTCTACGAAGTCCATGTGCGCGGCTTCACCAAGAGGCATCCCGATATACCCGAGCACCTTCGAGGCACATACGCCGGCCTCGCGCATCCCAGCGCCATTGCGTACCCGCATCGCATCGGTGCTACCGCGGTGCAATTCCTGCCCGTACACCACTTCGTGGACGAGCCCGAACTCCAGCACCGGGGACTGGTGAACTACTGGGGTTACAACACGCTCGGGTGGCTGGCTCCGCACGCGGCTTATAGCTCGGCGGGAAGCCGGGGCGAACAAGTAAACGAATTCAAAGACATGGTTCGTGCCCTGCACGCCGCCGGAATCGCGGTACTCCTCGACGTCGTTTACAACCACAGCGCAGAAGCGGGACCCGAGGGGCCGACTCTCTCCCTGCGTGGTATCGACAACGGGGGTTACTACCGGCTGGACGACAGTGGCGGTGGATACGCCGATGTGACTGGCTGCGGCAACACCCTCGATCTGTCCAGCCCACCGGCACTCGACCTGGTGATGGATTCGCTGCGCTACTGGGTTCGCGACATGCATGTCGACGGATTCCGCTTCGACCTCACGCCCGCCCTCACCCGCGGGAGCGACGGATCGGCGATGACAGGTCCTTTCCTTGACGCCGTCCACAACGATCCCGTGCTTCGCAACACCATCCTGATTGCAGAGCCGTGGGACCTTGGCGCGGACGGCTACCAAGTGGGCAATTTCCCCACTGAGTGGGCCGAATGGAACGACAAGTACCGAGACGCACTTCGCGACTATTGGCGCGGCGAACTCGACGGCGTACGCGAACTTGGATGGCGTCTCACTGGATCCGCCGATGTTCTGCACCGTGACTCTTATGTCCGTACATCGGTCAATTTCGTGACGAGTCACGACGGCTTCACCCTGCGCGACCTCGTGTCGTACGACGGAAAACACAACGAGGCGAACGGCGAAGACAACCGTGACGGCAACAACGACAACCGCTCGTGGAACTCCGGGGCTGAGGGCGACAGTAATGACCCGGTGATCGTCGAGTTGCGCCAACGGCGAGTGCGCAATCTTCTCGCGAGCCTGCTGGTGTCCGTTGGTACCCCGATGGTTGTGGCTGGCGATGAACTCGGACGCACCCAACAGGGAAACAACAACGGCTACTGCCAAGACAACGAGATCTCGTGGTTGGACTGGGCACCATCACCAGGATGGGACATGGCCGATGTGCTCGGACTACTCACCAAAATACGTCGCGATCACCGTCATCTACTCGAGGTCTCCGCGATTCACGGACACCCCAATGCGGTCGCAAACGCCGAGGCCCAGTGGTTCAGCCCGGACGGGTCGGCGATGACCGAGGAGGACTGGGACCACGCACCCACGCGAGCCCTTGGCGTCCGTTTCACCGCCCTCGACATCGACGCCACGCCACATCCGCATCTCTTGATCTTGTTCAACCCGACGCCGGAGTCGCTCGAATTCACGCTTCCGGATCTGACCCCGGCACAGTCCTGGCAGTCCGTTTTCGACACCCGCACTCGCGACCAACAATCGCTTCACGCGCTTGGATCAGGTGCCTCTGTCGTCCTTGTCGAACACTCCTTGTCGATGTGGAGTACCGGTCAAACTTGAGCCAGCGGCAACGCTTGAAGCCCCAATTCTGCGACCGAGGCCAATTCGTCGCGCCGCGGCACAACGCGTGCGGTATAGCCGAAGGGTCCCGTGCGGTCCAGCACCACACGAGCTTGATATCGCCACCGGTTTCCCTCGAATTCTTCCACTGGCTCTAGCACTTGCAGCGTTGCGGCGATGAGCCGATCGTCGGCATCCACGCGACCATAGGCCACCTGAACTGCAACGTCGTTGGGGCTCAACGACCCCAAAGCGACGAACGCACGCACGTGGATTTCTTGACCCAAATGAGGTTCGTCGCCAACTCCGCTCGCCTCGACATGCTCGAGTTGCACACTGGGCCATTGCGCCCGAACTCGCTCGATCCATGGCGCTAGCTCACGCGCCTGGGCATACGAGTCGTGGGTCATTCGGCGAGCGGCTTTGGCGGCTGGGACGTACAAGGTACGGACGTAGTCGCCGAGCATGCGGCCCGCGAGAACCTTGGGTCCTAACGAGGACAACGTGTGTCGGACCATGCTCAACCAACGGATCGGCAATTTGTTGTCATCGACGTCATAGAAGGTCGGGGCAACCGACTTTTCAATGAGGTCGTACAGCGCCGCCGCTTCGAGTTCATCTCGACGATCGGGGTCAAGTACGCCGTCGGCAGTGGGAATCGCCCACCCGTTTTCGCCGTCGAACCACTCGTCCCACCACCCATCCCGGATGGACAAATTCAGTGCACCATTGAGTGCCGCCTTCATCCCCGACGTCCCGCAGGCTTCAAGGGGACGAAGGGGGTTGTTCAGCCATACGTCGCAGCCGGGGTACAGCACTTGTGCCATCCCGATGTCGTAGTCGGGAAGGAAGGCGATTCGGTGGCGTACATCCGCTTCATCGGCAAAGCGAACCATTTCCTGGATGAGTCGCTTGCCGCCATCGTCATCTGGATGAGACTTGCCCGCGATGACGATCTGTATGGGTCGCTCAGGATCGAGCAGAAGCGCCCGAAGTCGAGCTGGATCGTGCAGCATCAGGGTGAGTCGCTTGTATGACGGAACACGTCGCGCGAATCCGATCGTCAAGATGTCCGGATCTAGAACACCCGAAATCCATCCGAGTTCCGCATCCGAGGCACCCCGCGTGACCCACGATTGGCGAAGTCGATGACGCGCATCCACGACGAGACGTTCACGCAACAATCGCTTTGTGGACCAGACCAGTGAGTCATCAACTGAGCCCACTTGATCCCAGCCAGTGACGCCGTCGAGGATCTGCGGGCCGATCTCACGAAGCGCCAAGTCACGAACTTCGCGAGCGACCCACGTCGGTCCGTGAACGCCATTGGTGATAGACGTGATGGGGATTTCATCGCGATCAAAGGTCGCCCACAGTTCAGAGAACATCGAGCGACTTACTTGACCATGCAGCGCACTAACGCCGTTGGCTCGTTGGGCGAGCCGCAATCCCATGACCGCCATGTTGAAGATGGGCACATCATCGTGACCAGTTGAACCGGTTTCGTTGCTGCCATCGAGTATCTCGTCGACAATTGGCTCCGCGCCGAGCGCGAGCAATCGGTCGGTGGGCACACCTGACCATTCGTCCCCGGCGAAATGCGCTGCCACGGTTTCGACCGCGAACTTGTCAATGCCGGCTGGCACTGGGGTGTGAGTCGTGAAAACAGTTCCAGCGCGGACGACTTGTAGCGCCTCCTCGAACGACAAACCTTCGGCTGCGAGCTCTCGGATTCGTTCGATGCCAAGGAAACCCGCATGCCCCTCGTTGGTGTGAAAGACCTCCGGGGGTGGAGCGCCGGTCAGGCGACAGTAGGCGCGGAGGGCGCGTACGCCGACAACCCCGAGTAGCAACTCTTGGGCCAGGCGCCGCTCGCCGCCGCCGCCATACAAGCGATCGGTCACTTCGCGTTCGGCCGGAGCGTTCTCTTCGACGTCGGAGTCCAGCAGCAGCAACGGCGTCCGTCCGACCTGCGCGACCCACACCCGCGCATGGAGTTGACGATCACCGGGCAGTGCGAGGCTGACGCGTACGCCGTGGCCGTCGGCTTCACGAAGCAACGAGACCGGCAAGGCATCGGGGTCGAAGACGGGGTAGGTCTCCATCTGCCATCCATCAAAGGACAGCGATTGCCGGAAGTAGCCGGAGCGATAGAACAGACCGACGCCGATGATGGGAACACCAAGGTCGCTCGCGGCCTTGAGATGATCGCCAGCCAAGATGCCGAGCCCGCCGGAGTACTGCGGCAACGCGGTAGCAATACCGAATTCGGGCGAGAAGTAGCCGATCGACGCCGGTCGCGTGTCGGACAGGCGCTGGTACCACAAGTCGCCGGTGATGTATTCGTGCAGGTCATTGGCCGCGCGGTCAACTCGCTCGACGAAATCATCATCTGCCGCGAGCTCCTGGAGGCGGCTCGATGAGACTGCCCCTAGCAGACCGACCGGGTCGTCTCGAAACTCTTGCCATAGTGCGGGGTCGATGTCCGCGAAGAGGTCGCACGTTTCGGGATGCCATGACCAACGCAGATTGCTGGCCAACTCAGTCATCGCCTCAAGGCGCTCAGGCAAGACGGTTCGGACGGTAAACCGTCGGATCGCTTTCACGTAGATAACCGTACCTGCCGACCTCGCCGGTTCCCCGCCGCTAAGTTGGTGTCGATGGCAAAGTCACCGCAATCGTCGGCACGTACGAGGACCCGCGCGGGAGCATCGGGACCCCCGGTACGCGGCCAACGTGTGCTGGTGACCGATGTCTGGCCGTTAGTGGCTCACGGCACTCGTCCGGTCAAAGCTGTCGTGGGCGAGGCGGTCGACGTCTCCGCCTCGGTGTTTCGAGACGGACACGACAGTGTGGCTGCGACCTTGTTGCTCCGGTCGCCAACTGGGATCACGACGTCGACTCCGATGCGACCGGGCGTTGGGATCGATCGGTGGGTTGGTTCGATCCGTCCTGAGGTCGAAGGAGCGTGGACGTACACGATCGAGGCGTGGACCGATCCCATCTCGACATGGCGGCGACGTGCTGCGATCAAGGTGCCCGCAGACATCGACGTTGAGTCAGAACTCGAAGCTGGCGCGCTCCTCTTTGATCGTGCGGCCGTTGCCCTCACTGGTCCAGAGGCAAAGGCGGCAACGTCGGCAGCCGCGATGATTCGCGATGCAACTCGCGCAGCAGACCTACGACTCGCCGCGGCTTCGAACCCGGTCTTAATGGACGCTTTGGCGCGGACGCCCTTGCGTGAACATCTTTCGAGCTACGGACCGTTCGAACTCCAGGTCGATCGGCGCCGCGCCTTGGTCGGTTCGTGGTACGAGTTCTTCCCTCGTTCTGAAGGAGCGACAGTCACAGAAAAAGGCGCGCCAGTCTCGGGCACCCTGCGCACCGCAGCGGCACGATTGTCGGCAATCGCCGAGATGGGCTTCGACGTCGTTTATCTGCCGCCGATTCATCCCATCGGCACAACCTTTCGGAAAGGACCAAATAATTCTGTCGTCGCTGGGCCAGGTGATCCCGGTTCTCCTTGGGCGATCGGCTCCTCGGAGGGCGGGCACGATGCGATTCATCCCGACTTAGGAACGCTCGACGACTTCGACGCCTTCGTCAACGTCGCTGCATCGTTGGACCTCGAAGTTGCCCTCGATCTCGCGCTTCAATGTTCCCCCGATCACCCCTGGGTTACGGCTCATCCGCAGTGGTTCGCCCATCGAGCCGACGGAACGATCGCGTACGCCGAGAATCCGCCGAAGAAGTACCAGGATATCTATCCGTTGTCCTTTGACACAGATCCCGATGGGTTGTACGCCGAGATCCTCAGGATCGTGCGCCATTGGATGGCTCACGGCGTTCGCATTTTTCGCGTCGACAATCCGCACACTAAACCTGTGCCGTTCTGGGAGCGTCTCATCGCCGAGGTCAACCACACCGATCCGGACGTGCTGTTCCTGGCCGAAGCATTCACCGTTCCACACATGATGAAGGAACTCGCCGAGATCGGCTTTCACCAGAGCTACACCTACTTCACCTGGCGCAACACCAAGGACGAGGTCCTGTCCTATGCATACGAACTCACTGAACTGTCCTCGCCGTACATGAGGCCCAACGCGTTCACCAACACTCCAGACATCTTGCACGAATACCTGCAAGCCGGTGGCGCACCAGCCTTCCGAATTCGAGCGACACTCGCCGCGACGCTGTATCCGACTTACGGCATCTACTCCGGATTTGAGCTCTACGAACGGGTCGCAGTTGCGGCTGGTAGCGAGGAGTACCTCGATTCGGAGAAGTATCAATATCGAGTACGTGACTGGACTGCCGCAGCCGAGGGCGGACACACCCTCAGTGACTATCTGATGATGTTGAACCAGGCTCGCCGTGAACATCCAGCGCTCCAGACACTTCGTGGGCTTCACATGCACAGAGTTGATGACGATTCGCTCATCTGCTTCTCCCGGCGCGATGGAGACGATTGCATCGTCGTGGTGTGCAGCCTCGATCCCCATTCCCCACGAGAGTCACTCGTTCACCTCGATCTTGGTGCGTTGGGAGTGGATGACTCCGACACGTTCGTCGCACACGACCTCGTGTCATCGGCGACGTGGCAATGGGGCGCACAGAATTTCGTCCGCCTCGATCCGGCTAATGAGATCGCCCACATCATCCAGGTCCGGACTCGACGTCCATGACCACCCAAGAATCACCGGCCAATGGCATCGGCGACGTGGATCTATACCTAATTTCCGAAGGACGTCACGAGCATCTCTGGGATGTTCTCGGCGCGCACCTTGTTGACGACGGCGTGCGTTTCGCGATCTGGGCTCCCAACGCCGCGAGCGTCGCCGTGGCCGGAGACTTCAACGAATGGGACCCCCAACGATCGCTTCTGCGCAAGGACCACGGAAGTGGGGTTTGGTACGGGGTGGCGCAACAAGCCCGCGTCGGGCAGCGATACAAGATCGCGATCCAGGCCACGTCGGGAACATGGTCGTTACGCGCCGATCCGCTTGCTCGCGCCGCGGAGATTCCTCCGTCGAATGCCTCGATCATCACCGAGTCGCATCATGTGTGGTCTGACGACGCGTGGATGACTGAACGCAGCCACCGCGATCACGCTCGCTCCCCCATGAGCATCTATGAGGTTCATCCAGGTTCATGGCACCCGGGCCTGAACTATCGCGAGCTTGCCGCCGCCCTCGCCGACTACGTTGCCGAGCAGGGCTTCACTCACGTGGAATTGTTGCCTGTATCGGAACATCCCTATGGCCCGTCGTGGGGATATCAAGTCACCTCTTACTTCGCGCCTACCGCGCGCTTCGGTACGCCGGATGACTTTCGCTACCTGGTAAACCACTTACACGAGAGGGGAATTGGAGTTTTGCTGGACTGGGTTCCAGCACATTTCCCACGCGACGAGTGGGCGCTTGCTCGCTTCGACGGAACTCCGTTGTACGAGCACCCCTCGCCCAAACGCGGTGAACATCCAGATTGGGGCACGCTCGTCTTCAACTTCGGTCGACCTCAAGTTCGCAACTTCCTCGTCAGCAACGCGATCTATTGGTGCGAGGAGTTCCACATTGACGGTCTCCGCGTCGACGCCGTTGCGTCGATGTTGTACCTCGACTACTCACGTGATCCCGGTGAGTGGGAGCCGAACATTCATGGCGGCAACGAAAATCTTGAGGCGGTTCAGTTCCTTCAGGAACTCAACGCGACTCTTTATCGCCGAGTTCCCGGCGTTGTCACCATCGCGGAGGAATCAACGTCGTGGCCAGGGGTGACAAACCGTACCGATCAAGGCGGCCTCGGCTTTGGCTTCAAATGGAACATGGGGTGGATGAGTGATTCCCTTCGTTACCTCGCGCGGAACGGAATTCATCGTCAACATCATCACGACGACTTGACCTTCGCCCTTACGTACGCATGGACTGAAAACTTCATACTCGCGCTGTCTCACGATGAGGTTGTCCACGGAAAGAAATCATTAGCATCGAAGATTCCCGGTGACCAATGGCAGCAACTCGCGACCCTGCGGGCTTTCTTCGGAGCGATGTGGGCGCATCCGGGCAAAAAGTTGATCTTCATGGGCAGCGAGTTCGGGCAACTGACCGAGTGGTCCGACGAGCGTGGCCCCGACTGGTTTCTCCTGGACTCCGCACCGCATGACGGCGTACGTCGATGCGTCGGTGACCTCAATAGGACCTATCGAGCAAGACCCGCCTTGTGGCAGCGGGACTCCGAACCTACGGGCTTTTCCTGGATCGACGTCAACGACGCCGCTCACAACGTTTACTCGTGGGTGCGCTGGAGCGAGTCAGGTGATGCGCTTGTATGCGTGACGAACTTCAGTTCGTCGGTGTGGACTCACCATCGAGTCGGGCTTCCATTTGCGGGTCGTTGGGTCGAAATCTTGAACACCGATGCCAGGGAGTATGGGGGTTCCGGGGTCGGGAATCTTGGTGCGGTTATCGCTACTGATGTGCCGGGTCTTAGGTTTCCGGCTTCAGCGATCATGGCGGTGCCGCCGCTAGCAACGTTGTGGCTCGAACCAAGCGATTGATGTCGGTTACCCGCTAAACAGTCGGCTTCGGGCCATCGCACGGTAGGTGCGGAATGAGCGAGCCGAGGAGTCAACTCGCCAATCGATTGACTGTTTGGTGTCAAACCAGACAACCGCCCGAACCCCCCGATGGTGGGCCACCCACCTTGAGAGCGAACTGATCCACGCGGCTTTGCTGCCGCCCTGCTCGGTCGAACTCGTCTCTGCAATCATGATTGGCTTGCGCCGCGCATAGTCGTTGTAGATGCGTCCGAAGAGATATTGGGGCGACCACCAACCCCATTGGCCGAAGTTGTAACCGTCGATCGCGACCCAATCAACGTAGCGATCTCCCGGGTAGTAGCGGCGCCAGTTGTTCCACGAATGCAGATTCGACAGACCTGGCTGCGATTCAAAATTGGGTGACCACACAAATGCCACGTTGAGAGCCCCGGCGCGGCGGAAAATTGACACGATCCGACGCCAGGCAGTCACGAAATGGGCCGTACTACGACCGTTGTGTACGCCGTCCCAGTCAAACCAGTTGCCATTCATCTCCCAGGCCCAACGTAAGAATGCTGGCTTCGCGAATCTCCGGAATGCGAGTGCCTTGGCACGAATCCAACGGTCCTGCGAACCGTTGTTGATCGACGCATAGCTCACGCCATTCCACGAGAACATCGGGACCTGCCCACGTGACGCTTCTCGGCGCTCAGACGTAGTGGGGAACGGGTCGCCCCACGAGTAGTAGTGATGCACGATGCGGTATGCCCGTCCGAGTTGGCGCTGACGCAACGCGAGACTCGAGGAGAGGCTGCGCCCCGGAAGATCCGTCCAGGCACCGAGCATCACGCCGCCGTGTAAAGCGCGTGGCTTGCGTAACCCACTAGTGCGTACGACCGTACTGAACTCCGCAGGGGTGTTCGCACCCGCAGCGATCGGCGGTCTCGCGGCGACCCGGACAAACCCCCGGGTTGCATCCGCTGGTCCAGATGACAGGACCGCGCCAAGCGAGGCGCCAACAACCCCAAGAGATATGAGCCGGACCCTCCACACCGATCGACGTTGATTGACTGGCGTCAATTCGCGGTGAGTGGCGCGCACAAATATCTCCCTGCGGTCTCGGGTTATGTGGTACAGCCGCCAACGGGTCGCCTCATGCACGACCCCCCCGAACCGCGCTGCGAGCGCCAACCTACCCCGACGCGAGGGTTATTCCAGTTCCCGACCCACGAGGTTCACGCCGCCCACCAACGTGATTACCAAGCGTCACCGGAGATGAACACACGGCGGTACGGCGTCGTCGCGCCGTCGAGATAGAGCTCAACGTCGATGCGTTGCGCCATCGGCAGCGTTACATCGCGACGCCATGTTTCGCCCGACATCAAGTTCACGGTGAACTCCTCGTTGAAGCCCTTGGCTCCGCGAATTTTCAATGCGTAGGCAGATTGGGCATGTTCATTGCTGGTGACCTCGACATTGAGGAGCAGTTTCGTGCCCACCTTGGCCGGCAATGCGGAAAGCTCAGTCGACGCCGCGACCACCTGGTTCCGCTCGGACACCACCGCCACGGTCGCGCTCGCCGCGACGAGCGCCACGGCAACGGCCATGAAGAATGCAACCAACTTTCGTGAGTGTCTCGGATGTGACTCGATCCCCTGACCCCCGAGGACTTTCTCAGCCGAGGAAGTGAGTGGTCGTGGTCCACTTGTCGCGTAGGCAACTTGTTCAGTCCGGTTGGCAACTCGAGAAATTCTCAGCGCACCAACAGCTGCGGCCGCCCACGCAAGAACAGCCATGGAAAGCGCCCATGTGCTCGCACTAAGACCGAGACCGGAGACCTGAAGCACGAGCGCGACCAGCGGAATCGCCGCGAGGCTGAGGCCAGCAGCAACGACACACTCTTCCACGCCGGAAATTGATCGGCTTGGAAACAGCGACCAGAGCAGCCCAGGACCCGGCACGACAAATGCCAGTAACAGGCCAGCGAGAACTCGTATTGGAGAATCAGTCACTAGCACGATGACGGCACAAAGAAGTGCGGCCATCGCGGCTGCGCTCAACACGGCGAGCCGGTAGTTAGCGAGCATGGGAACACCCTGCCATCGTGGTTATGAAATCTGTGGCAAGGTTGACACCCGAGCACGCGTCACGATGGACGTGTGAAGCCGTGTTGCAGCCTGTCGCCGGATTGGGGTTGATGTGTCGAACAACGAGTGCCGATGCGGACACCCGCGCGAGCGACATGAGCACTATCGGAGTGGTACCGACTGCAGCGCCTGTCCCGTCGGCGCCTGTGTGCGCTTCGCCCCACCACCGTGGACGGTTCGCCTGCGCGGTCTGTTTCGCTCCGAGCCGTACCCCGGAACTCCACGCGACACGGGGACTCGACGCTAGCGATTCACGCCGTGTCCACGCATCGGCGAAGCAGAGACTGAGAGTCGCGATCACGACGAAACCAATTTGGGGCGAGCCGCGCTGAAGCATCCTGCCGCTCGAGCAACTGTCGGAAGTGTCGCTGCTCCCTCGATCGTTGTGGCGATGGCGAGGCCAATCGCCAGTCCGGTGAGTCCACCACGTTGAGCTCCGACGATTGACCCGATCAGTTCGAGGGACCCTCCCAGAATCATCCAGAGCGCGGCAATGCGAAGCCGGTTGTGAACTCGGGCGACCGTGACATAGAACGTCTTGATGATCCAAGGGACGTAGGCGATTGCGAGGATTTGAAGACAAGTTGTCGCCGTGTCCGCGTAGCCCGGGCCGAAGAGTTTGAGGAACAGCGGGGCGCCGGCCATGAGCACCAAAGCGGCCGGAATTCCGACGCCGGCCGAGATTGTCAGGGTGAATCGCAACCGATTGCGCAGTTCAATGCGATCGCCAGTCGCTACCGCGAAGAGCACCAGACCAAGATGGACAGGGATGAGATACACAAACGACACCAACATGAACGCAGCGTAGAACGCCGCGTTTTCAGCGGCACCAAGAACAGCAGTCACAATGATTGGCAGGCAGAAACGTGGGATCAGGAGCGCGATGTTGAGCAGATTATGGTCGAATGTCTGACCCGACAATCCGCGCAATTCTCGAATGGCCGGGCGCGCGACGAGTCGCATCCCACGACGCCGCAAGTGCAAAGTGAGCAACATCAGCGAAAGCACGATTCCCGCGAGCCAGCACGCAAAGATCGCCGAGCCCGTCGCGTTGGAAATGAGTACACCGGTGACGATCAGTAATACGAGTTTGCCGATGGACATGTAGAGATTCCGCCATGTTTGCAGGGAGCCCATCAACAGTCCGATCAGGCCCTGATCCAGAACGAGAACTGCAGCGCTGAGGCCGACGCCGATCACGAAGCCCGCAATGATCCACGGCGAGGAGAAGAAGGCTCCGAGATCTCCACCGATGAGGAGGCAGAAGGAGACGTAGCCGACCCCGAGAAACGCCGAGGCAAGACCCGATGCCAGTAGCGCTGCGGTCGTCAGGTGTGCAGCGAGGTGCGTACGCCGTGGAATCTCTCCCACAAGGAGAGTGCCGAGTCCAAACATTCCTACCGTTGAAAGCAGCGTCAGGGCCGCAATCGCAGCTGACGCTTGCCCGACCGCTTCGACGGAATACATTCGGGCAGCGACCCACCAGAAGACGAAGCCCACCAGCGACGTCACGATCGTGGTCGTGACCAGCGACGCGGAATTATTCAGAACGTCGCGGTTGCGACTGACGGCGTGGCGGACGCGATCGCCGAGTCGCACAGCCCCGACAGTTGAATCCGTGGGCGACTCGTCGGCACCGTCAAAGCGACCCGGGCGAAGCGCGGGCATGTGGCTATTTCCAGACATACCAGGACCTCGACAGGTCATAGAGACGAATGTCTCCACTGTCATAGATTCGACTGATTTCCGGTACGGCATCGAACTTTTCCAGGTTGTAGGTCGCGATCGGTTCAGTCAGTCGGTTCGATAACGGATCATTGTCGAAGTACGAACCGCTGAGCGGGAGTGATCGCGAGATCCTGCGATCTACAGCCAGATAGGCAACCGCGTTTGCCTGGACGAGTTGTCGCGACGCAAGGCTGGGCACGGATTCATAAAAGAGTGCCGCTCCGGGATGCACAGGATCTTGACCACCGAGTGTCCCGAGAGTGGTGGTCATGTTGCGATCACCGGACCACCGATTCCCTGAGCCCAGGTTGGCCAAGGCCCAATCACTCGCGCGTAAGACCGGTGCGTCAACTGACCGCTCGAAGGCCGACACGAGGAACGGTCCCGGAATTCGACCCCAGTGCGCGGGTACGCCGCTCGCGAGCCCGGCCAGATAGAGCAGCGCGATTGCCCCGGTCCATGCCGTTGTCTTGCGCAGAGTTGGTCCGCTAGCCAGCCCGCGGGCAATCCCAAGAGCCGCCAACAGGGCGACGAGGATGTAGTAGAAGGTCGCCGCTCGGCCGGTAAGTTCCGCGCCATTTTTCGCAACGAATCGTAACCCCGTGAAGCCGATCAGCACCGGCAAGCCCAGGATGACCGCTCGATTCCACGGGTCATAGTCAGCTTTGCGCAAAAGCCACGTCGTACCGCGCACGAGTGCGTAGATCAAGATGAGAAGCCCGGCTAACCCGATGATTCGGTCCGATAGCGGCGTAATGAGTGGCGCGGATCCGGGACTGTCTGCGAAGAGTTGACCGTGAAGTACCGAAACCAGACTCGTCAACAGTTCCTTGATCGGCGTACCCAGATAACTCACCGTGTCGCGAGCCACCGTCAGCGTCCACGTCAGCACGGCGACGAACGCGACCAGTGCGAACACCGTCGAACCGTACGTGCGTCGCCCTCGACGAGCAGTGATATCGCAGATCGCCACTAAGCCGAGCGCTCCTACGACCATGAAGGAAGTCACATGGTGGCTGATCGTCGCGACAAGAATCGAAACGACTCCTAGGACGAGAAACCCGCTGCGGTCAACGACGGGACCGCGCCACCGACGCGCGCTCCACAACACCAAGACGAGGAATGCCAATGCTGGGGTTTGATAGATGTACATCGAGTCAAAGAAGGCGAAGTGCGGATTGGAAGCGTAGATGAGGGTCGCGAGCGCGCCTATCCATGGGGCTCCAGTGACACGCCACGCCAAGATGAACAATCCACCCATGAAGATAAGGTGGGCAAACGCGGCAACAAGAAATCCCGATGCCGTGACTGACAATCCGGTGAGTTGGGCGATCGCAGCACCCAGAGACTCCAGCGCCGGGTAGTGCGTGGAGATGGGAAGCGACAAGTTCGGTTGAAACAATTGGCCTGCGTCGATGACGTTGGTCGTTCCCCGGAGATGCTGCATCTCGTCGGGAAACTTCATTTCCAACGGGGAGTACATCCACTTGGCGAGGTACTGGTTAACCGCGAGTACGGCAACCAACAAGGCGGCCTCAACAGACCCCATCACGCGAAAGCGCAGAACGCGCCACGCCAATGGAGCAATGAGCAGAATCTGACCAGACCAGTACAGCATCTGCCCACTCGAGTGCCCGCTGCGGCCTAGGGCATATGCGAGCGACAACACAACGAGACCGAGGGACGAGCCACACCAGGCTTGTGCGAATCCGGTCCAACCGACTGACCGCTTTTCGAGTGCGAGGTCGTCGGTCGCCGTTCGATACGTCAGCACCGACATCAGGGAAACGGCGTACGTCATGAGCGAATCCAGCGCGGGTAACCAGTCATGGGGGCATCGGTGGGTGTGACGCCCCACGACGTCCAAGGTCGACCACAATAAAAGACGGCAAACTGCGTGCGCACCATTGTTCGGCGCGCTCTGGGTGTTGGCTGATTGAGTCGGGCGACTAGTTGTTCGCCCGTCGTCGCGGGCAACACGTGCAGTCGTGGCAGTGCGACGACTGAGTTTGCCGATGTTGCGTCCAGGCTAGTCACCGTGCAGGCCGCCGAGAAGCCAACCTCCTTGACGATCGCGCGCACTCGCCCGGTTTGGTAGCCGTAAGGGTACGCCAAGGTTGTCGCCTCAACCCCGACCTTGTCTTGCAGCAGCGAGCGACTTCTTGTCAGTTCCGATCGCAGCAGCGCACTCTGAGTTCGATCCATCGCGAGGTGTCGATGTCCGTGGCTTCCGATTTCGAACCCTTCGCCCGCGAGCGCGACCAAGTCGCTCCAATCCAACATCGCCCGTTGCCCGTCTTCCCCGTCCATGTACGCCGCCCGCGACCCGACGTAGGCGGTGGGAATGAACAGCGACGCGGTGGCACCGGCATCCCGAAGGGAAGGCACGGCGTACTCCGCAAAATCACGCAACCCGTCATCAGCAGTAATGACAACGTGTCGTCGAGACATCGGCTTGCCCGACCTGATCATCTCCGCGGCGGCCGCGAACGTGACCGGGACCCGATCAGCTTCAATGAGAGCGCGTACGTGCTCGCCAAACTCGGCTGGAGTCACCGTGAACGGTGCGAACGTCGGCGTCGTGTCTGGCGCGACGCTGTGATACATCAAGATTGGAATCACCGACGTCGCGGTCCGAGCTGCAGTCTGAGTACTCATGCTGGCAACTCCTGCCGCCTGAGTCGTCGTGCAGCCAGCCGACCCCGGACGTAAAGCCAGGGCCCTCGAATCAAGCCCTCGCGATTTGCCGACATCAGATCCTTGGGGAAGTCCGATGACAGCGAGCCGGAACGTAAACCATTCGGCGCGAGGAAGTCGTGCCAGGCGCGCGGCACGAGACGAACCAAATTCGCCGCGGCGCGAGGACCGCTGACTAACAGCGCGAAGTAGTAGGAAGTCATCCCGCTTCCGTAGCCCCGCATTTGTCGCCGCAAGGCGGCGTAGTCGCGGCGGTGGTAGTGCCAGACGACTGCAGTTGGCTGATAAACCATGGTTCCGTGGGAGACCAGGATCCGGGTGAAGGCCATGGTGTCTTCTGCCCCCGCGGCTGGCGACCCAGCGCCTAAGGCGGTGTCGAATCCGTTAACTCGTTCAAGGGCTGATCGGCGAAACGCCATGTTGCCGCCCGTCCCGAAGGGCGGCAATGGGTAGTACGCGTTTTGCGCTTGATCCCCCTCAGGCCCGTAGATCCGTCGACTGTTGGCTTTTCCTTTGTTGTGACCGCCGTACATCTCGAACCAGGCCTGTGCCTTCGTGGCGATTTCGGCCGCGACCATCGGTCCAGAGACGACCTCAGCGTTTGGTACCTCCTCCAGAGCCCGTACGAGTTCTGCGAGCCAGTACGGATCGGCTACTTCGTCGTCGTCGAGAAAGGCGATGATGTCGCGGCTTGCTTCAGCGACGGCGCGATTGCGCGCCCACGACACACCGGCTCGCGGTTCCTCGACATAGCGAACGCGACCCTCAACATCGACACCGGTCACTACGTCGTGCGTGGAGCGACTGCTCGGCGCGTTATCTACAACGACGATTTCGAGGTCTGGATAACGCAAAGCCAAGACACTCTTGAGGCACGAGCGCAAGGCCTCAGGCCGTTCGCGCGTGCAAATCGCCACCGTGACAGGAGGCGCGGAGGCGAGAAATACGTCGCGATGGGCTTGAAAGGGAGCGGGCCCCTCCACCGAGGCTCCGGAAATCGGCAAGGCATCAGCGAAGTCCGACTCGCGCACATGTGCGTCAATGAATCGGTCGCGGACGAGGTAGCCCAACTCGGCATCGATGCATTCAGCGAGGGAAGCCGCCGACATTCCGCCGGCCGGAATCGACACGACCACCGTGCCGAGGCTCTCGTCAAAGGCACGCACCATCACGCGAGCCGTGTGAATGGGACGCGATTGCTCGTCCATATCGTTGATCGACGGGATACCGATCGCCACGTCGACATCGATCACTCGTGTGCTCGCCCACTCGTCGCCCACCTGGGAGATCGACACTTTCACCGATTCTGTGGGGGTCAGGACTTCGGTTGTGTTCATCATTAACCCGTTGGAACAACGGCCTCCTCGCTCAAGCGATCTGCAGCACCCGGGATTCCGCGTTTGCGAGACAAGAGAGCTCGGCTCGCGCCGAACCCGGAAGCCGACGCGCCGGCAACAATTGCCCCCGCCCGTGAAAGCCCACTGAATTGGCCGTGAACGACCGCAGCGACAACGCCTCGTCGAACTCCCCGGGGCAGAACACGGCGCATGTACTCCCCCTCAGCACCCAGCGAACCCCCCTCATCGAGAAGGCGAGACATCTCGATCTTTCCTCGGCCTTCGGCGTAGCAACGCTTGAGGAAGAATCGAAATGTGCCGCGCGCTTGCGGTACGCGATGGTCGACTCTTGCCTCTGGGACGTATATCCAGGTGCCGGAAGTTGCTGCCGCAACACGAATGCAGAAATCCGTGTCTTCGGGGCGGGAAGCATCTCCGATCTTGCCGAAGCCGGCGCGAAACCCACCAACTCGATCGAATGCAACACGCCGTACTGCCATGTTGCCGCTCCACACGTTGCGAACCCGCTCGACGCTCGTGGGCATGCCTTCAAAGGACGCACCGATGGCCC
>JBBRTC010000020.1:0-33392 GCA_038244765.1 Candidatus Nanopelagicales bacterium
ATCTCCGAAGAGGTTGGCCTCAAGTTGGAGTCGACAGGTGTTGAGTTGCTTGGACGCGCACGCAAGGTCGTCGTGACCAAGGACGAGACGACCAACGTCGAGGGCGCTGGGGACTCCGAGCAGATCGCTGGCCGGGTGAACCAGATTCGTGCTGAGATCGAGAAGTCCGACAGCGACTACGACCGCGAGAAGTTGCAGGAGCGCCTGGCGAAGTTGGCTGGCGGTGTTGCAGTCATCAAGGCTGGAGCCGCGACCGAGGTCGAGCTCAAGGAGCGCAAGCACCGCATCGAGGACGCCGTACGCAACGCGAAGGCTGCCGTCGAAGAGGGCATCGTCGCCGGGGGCGGCGTCGCGCTGCTGCAGGCATCGGAGCTTGCCTTCGAAAAGCTCGATCTCGAGGGTGACGAAGCCACGGGTGCAAACATCGTGCGCGTCGCCGTTGAGGCCCCGCTCAAGCAGATCGCGATTAACGCCGGCCTCGAAGGTGGCGTCGTGGCCGAGAAGGTCCGCAACCTTCCCAATGGTCACGGCCTCAACGCGGCCAACGGTGAATACGACGACCTGGTTAAGGAAGGCATCATCGACCCGGCCAAGGACACGCGCTCGGCTTTGCAGAACGCTGCGTCGATCGCTGCGCTGTTCCTGACCACCGAAGCAGTCATCGCCGACAAGCCCGAGAAGGCCGGCGCGGCCATGGGCGGCGGCGGCGACGGCGGCATGGGCGGCATGGACTTCTAGTCCAGATAGCCCATTCGGCTCGAGAGACAAGAGTTGGTGAGGCCCGGCCCCGTTGAGGAGCCGGGCCTCACCGCATTCTGGGATGAAGTAGCGGCGCACGACATGATCGAGGTATCACGGTGCCGGAGTCCGGTGGTGACAGATCGCGGGGAGGGTTGCGATGGATGACGCGTTCGTCACTGTCCTCGTCGACGCTGACAACCTCACTGGCTCACGTTTGCAATCGTTGTCCGAGGCCCTCGACGTCGTTCCTCCGTCTGATCGGCGTGTTGTTGTCGTCGGATCGGAGGAAGCCCTCGAACGAGCGACTTGGCCCGAAGACGCCGTACTCATTGAAGCCAGCGGATGGCAACGCGCCGATGTCGTCCTCGCCGGTGAGTACACCCCCGCGACCGGGCCACTCGTCATCGCCAGCGGAGACGGCGACTTCGGGTTACTGGCTCAGCGACACTTCGGGCCGGTTCTGGTGATTAGCGGGGCGCCGTCCGCGGCGTACAAGAAGCCGGGGATCACGCGAATCGATCCGGTCCACGAGGGCACAGCCCCGCTTCGCGCCTGGCTCGCATCCGTAGTTACACCTGACGACCAAACGGTCCTTTGATCAGTGGTACGCCGGGGCGGTAGGCCAGGTGGACGAAGGTCGGAGCGTCGAGTACGGCGAAATCTGGACGCGCGCCCACTGACAGCACACCGATGTCAGTGCGGCGCAATGCTTGGGCGCCGCCAGCCGTCGCCGACCACAGAGCTTCCGCGGGGGTCATGTGCATCTCGCGAACCGCAAGCGCGATGCACAGCGGCATCGAGGTCGTAAACGACGAACCAGGATTGCAATCGGTCGCAAGTGCCACGGCGGCCCCAGCTTCAAGCAGGCGTCGCGCATCGGGATAGGGCGACCGCGTCGAAAACTCCGAACCAGGCAAAAGCGTTGCCACCGTGGATGAATTCGCCAGCGCATCGACGTCGGCAGGCGACAGATAGGTGCAGTGGTCCGCCGACGCAGCACCCACCTCGACCGCCACTTGAACCCCTGGGCCGGGACCGAGTTGGTTGGCATGCAGCCGTGGCTGAAGGCCGGCGTTCACGCCCGCTTCCACGATCGCCCGCGCTTGATCGGCGTCAAAGGCACCTTGATCGCAGAACACGTCAATCCACCGGGCGTACGGCGCGCACGCAGCCAACATCGGACCGCACACCAACTCGACGTACGCCGTGGGATCGGAACCATGCGGCACGACGTGTGCGCCGAGAAAAGTCGTCTCTCCCGTGAACTCTGAGGCGATCTGTAGCGATCTCACCTCGTCGCCGACCGTGAGCCCGTAGCCACTCTTGATTTCGAATGTGGTGATTCCCTGACGTGCCATCTCGGCCACGAGGCGCGCTGCATTGCGACGTAGGTCCTCGTCGGTTGCCTCGCGCGTGGACTGCACGGTGAACTGGATGCCGTGCGCCGAATAGCCGGTGGACTCGTCGCCCGTCGTCGCGCGTTCACCCGTCATTCGCGACACGAATTCAGCGGATCGGTCACCTGCGAATATCAAGTGTGCGTGACTGTCGACGAACCCTGGAATGACGGCGCACCCCGAGGCATCGAGGCGTTCGTCGGCGTCAGGCGCCGAGTCAGCGCTTCCCACCCACAACACCGCGTTGTCGTCGTAGACAAACGCGGCGTCGTGCAACAGCCCTAGTGCCGATCCATCGCCGAGACTCGGATCGTTGGTCACTAACTCACGAATGTCCGTGACTAACGTGCTTGTCACTGGCCGCTCCCGACGTCGCGCACCAGGCGCCCTACCCCTCCTGCATCGGGATGCGTACGCCGCGCTCACGGGCGACTTCATCGGCGCGCTCATATCCGGCGTCTACGTGTCGGATGACGCCCATCCCCGGATCGACGGTAAGCACGCGCTCAAGTTTCTCCGCAGCCAAGGGCGTTCCGTCGGCGACCGTCACTTGACCGGCATGGATGGACCTGCCGATGCCCACGCCGCCGCCGTGATGAATCGATACCCACGAGGCGCCCGATGCGGTGTTGATCAACGCGTTGAGCAACGGCCAGTCCGCGATCGCATCCGAGCCGTCGAGCATCGACTCGGTCTCTCGGTACGGCGAAGCGACCGAACCGCAATCCAAGTGATCGCGCCCGATGACGATTGGTGCATCGACGACGCCGCGTTCGACCATCTCGTTGAAGCGCAAGCCGGCGAGGTGGCGTTCGCCGTACCCCAGCCAGCAGATTCGGGCCGGCAGCCCTTGGAAAGCAAACGACGTACGCGCCTTCTCGATCCACCGATGCAACGGATCATTGTCCGGGAAGAGATCCAAGACGGCTTTGTCCGTCGCGTAGATGTCGGCGGGATTGCCTGAAAGCGCAGCCCAGCGAAAGGGCCCCTTGCCCTCGCAAAAGAGGGGACGGATGTACGCCGGTACGAACCCCGGGAAAGCAAACCCACGCGCAAAGCCGCCGAGCACTGCCTCGCCACGAATGGAGTTTCCGTAGTCAAATACCTCAGCTCCGGCATCCATGAATCCGACCATCGCCTCGACGTGTGTGGCCATTGCCGCGCGGGCCCGCTCGGTAAATTCCTCTGGCTTGTCGCGAGCCAAGTCCTGCCACTCATTGACGCTGACACCAATCGGCAGATAGGCAAGAGGATCGTGGGCTGATGTTTGGTCGGTGACAATGTCGACGGCGACTCCGCGGCGCAACAATTCCGGCAAAACTTCCGCGCAGTTGCCCACCAACCCAACCGACAGTGCGCGCCGCTCGGCCTTCGCTGACTCGCATTGGGCGACGGCGTCGTCGAGGTCGGCAGTCATCGTGTCGAGATAGCGATCGTCGACCCGTCGTTGCAAACGAGTCGCATCGACGTCAACGATTAAGCAAACGCCTCCGTTGAATGTCACCGCGAGTGGTTGCGCGCCGCCCATGCCGCCGCAACCCCCCGTCACCGTCAACGTCCCAGCAAGAGTGCCACCAAATCGCTTATCTGCCACTGCCACAAAGGTTTCATACGTTCCTTGCAGGATTCCCTGGGTGCCGATGTAGATCCACGATCCTGCCGTCATCTGGCCGTACATCGTGAGGCCGAGCGACTCCAGTCGTCGAAACTCGGGCCACGTCGCCCAATCGCCGACGAGATTGGAATTGGCGATGATGACTCGAGGTGCCCACTCATGGGTTCGAAAGACACCCACCGGGCGCCCGCTCTGTACGAGCATTGTCTCGTCATTCTCGAGAGAAATTAGCGTGCGAATCAACGCGTGGTACGACGGCCAGTCGCGTGCAGCTTTGCCGGTACCGCCGTACACGACCAGCTTCTCCGGGTGTTCGGCGACTTCGGGATCGAGATTGTTCATCAACATCCGCATCGCGGCCTCTTGACCCCAGCCCTTGCACGTCAACGCGGTTCCGCGTGGTGCACGAATTGGCTCAACGCTGATCGTCATCGAAACCTCCGGTTGTGCGACACAACGTCATCTACTTCAACGGACCTGTCACAGAGACGGCGGCATCAACCAGCGCACCAGTGCGAACCAAAGTGATCACCGCAGCAATCTCGGGTGCGAGATGTCGATCTGGTCCGGGTCCGGCGACATCTTGACGCACGCGATCGCGTACGGCCCCCGTCGCATCGGCGGCAACAAGCGGGGCACGTTGATCCAGCGCTCGTGCGGCGCTTAGCACCTCTATCGCAAGGACCTGCGTTAGTGCTTCAACGCTGCGACGAAGTTTGCGCGCCGCCGACCAACCCATGGACACATGGTCTTCTTGCATTGCCGACGATGGAATCGAGTCGACACTCGCGGGGACTGCCAGGCGCTTCATTTCGCTCACCAAACTCGCTTGCGTGTACTGCGCGATCATGTGACCCGAGTCGACGCCCGGATCGTCGGCAAGGAAGGGCGGGAGTCCGTGCGAGCGAGACTTGTCGAGCATTCGGTCCGTACGCCGCTCGCTGATCGACGCGACGTCTGCTGCCACGATCGCTAAGAAGTCCAACACGTAGGCAATAGGCGCGCCATGGAAGTTGCCGTTCGACTCGACGCGACCATCCAGGGTAACGACAGGATTGTCGACGGCACTTGCGAGTTCGCGCGATGCCACCATTTCGGCATGAGTGAGGGTGTCGCGCAGTCCGCCCGCGACTTGGGGGGAGCACCGAAGTGAGTAGGCGTCCTGAACGCGCGAATCACCTTCGCGATGCGATGCGACCATCGGGGAACTGGCCAACAGTGCTCTGATGTTGGCCGCGGATTCTGCTTGACCTGGATGAGGCCGCAACGCCTGCAAGTCAGCGGCAAAGACACGATCGGTGCCCAGCAGGGCTTCCACACTCATGGCGGCGGCGATGTCGGCGACTTGCGCCAACGCGCGTAGATCAGAAATTGCCATCGCCAACATCGCGAGCATTCCGTCAGTGCCGTTGATCAGGGCAAGGCCCTCTTTGGCGGCTAACGTCACCGGCTCGAGACCTGCCTCGTCAAGAGCGACGGTCGCATCAACGACGTCGCCGCTCGCATTGCGCACGGAGCCCTCGCCCATAAGCGTCAGGGCGCAATGCGCCAACGGCGCTAGGTCACCCGAACACCCAAGCGAGCCGTACTCGTACACGATCGGCGTGACGTCGTGGTTGATCAGGCCGGCGTACGCGATGGCCGTAGTTGGGCGGATGCCCGTGCGACCGGTCATGAGTGTTTGCAATCGGAGCAACATCAATCCGCGTACGACTTCACGTTCGACTTCGTCACCAGAGCCCGCGGCATGGGATCTCACCAGCGACTGCTGTAACCGTTCGCGTAGCGCCGGTTCAATGTGGCGAGTGGCCAACGCGCCGAAGCCGGTCGAGACGCCGTACGACGGCACGTCGCTCGCCGCGAGTTCGTCGATGATGTCGCGAGTGTTGCCCACTCGCTGAAGCGCCGAGGTGCTTAGTTCAATCCTCGCGCCGTGTCGCGAGACGGATACCACTTCCTCGATGGTCAGCGGCCGATCTCCCACAACTACGGCAAGGCTCATGCGCAGATCCTGCCGTGTCCCCGAGTGCTTCGCAGGCCTAATACAGAGGTCGGCCAGGATGAGGAATTTTCTATTCCGACGCGCCGGCCGTTGGGGACTGAGGTGGATGCAGGACCGCCTCGGCATCCACGATGCGATACGCATAACCCTGTTCAGCCAAGAAACGTTGGCGGTGAGCCGCGAAATCTTGATCCACCGTGTCCCTCGAGACGATCGTGTAAAAATGCGCCGTTCGGCCGTCGGCCTTGGGCCGCAGTACCCGCCCCAGGCGCTGCGCCTCTTCCTGGCGAGAGCCAAAAGTTCCGGAGACCTGAATCGCCACCGACGCTTCGGGAAGATCGATTGAGAAGTTGGCGACCTTGCTGACTACGAGCACGCGCACCTCTCCGGAACGGAAGGCGTCATAGAGACGTTCGCGCTCCTTGATGGTGGTCGCCCCGTTGATCAGGGGCGCATCGAGGTGCTCGCTCAAGTCGGCGAGTTGGTCGAGGTATTGACCGATCACGAGTACATGGTCATCGGGATGTTGACGCACGAGTGATTCCACTAGCGCTGTCTTAGCTTGTGAAGACGCCGCCAAGCGATAGCGCTCCTCGGGCTCTGCGACGGCGTAGGACAGTCGTTCGTGGTTGGGCAGCGTCACCCGCACTTCCACGCAATCCGCGGGCGCGATCCAACCCTGCGCTTCGATGTCCTTCCACGGTGCGTCGTAGCGTTTGGGCCCGATCAGCGAGAAGACCTCGGATTCGTGTCCATCTTCTCGTACGAGAGTCGCCGTTAGGCCTAGCCGTCGGCGTGCCTGGATATCGGCAGTGAATCGGAAAATCGGAGCGGGCAACAGATGCACTTCGTCATAGATGATCAGCCCCCAGTCACGCGCATCGAATAGATCCAGGTGCGCGTAGACACCCTTACGCTTCGTGGTCATGACTTGGTACGTCGCGATCGTGACCGGTCGGATTTCTTTGCGCGTACCTGAGTACTCGCCAATTTCCTCCTCAGTCAGAGACGTGCGCCGCAACAGCTCCGAACGCCACTGGTGAACCGACACCGTGTTGGTTACGAGGATCAAAGTAGTCGCTTGCGCCAACGCCATCGCCGCGGCACCCACCATCGTTTTGCCTGCACCGCAAGGCAATACGACTACCCCAGAACCGCCATGCCAGAAGCCTTCGGCCGCCTCGCGTTGGTAGTCGCGCAGCGTCCAACTTGATTCGTCGAGTTCGATGGCGTGGGCCTCGCCATCGACGTAACCCGCGAGATCTTCGGCCGGCCAACCCAACCGGAGCAGCGCTTGCTTGATCTGGCCACGTTCGCTGGCGTGGACCGCGACGGTCTCGGGATCGATACGCGCCCCGACGAGTGGGGCGATCTTTTTCGAGCGCAAGACCTCTTCGAGAACCGCTACGTCAGTCGTCCGCAAGACCAGACCGTGGACCGGCGAGGACGACAGTTCGAGTCGGCCATACCGCGATATCGTCTCGGCAATGTCGACGAGTAGTGAGTGCGGTACGGCATAGCGCGAGTACAGCAGCAGGGTGTCGATGACCTGCTCGGCGTCGTGTCCGGCCGCCCGCGCGTTCCACAGCGCGAGTGGTGTGACGCGATAGGTGTGGATGTGCTCGGGGGAGCGCTCGAGTTCGGCGAAGGGAGCGATCGCTCGCCGACACGCCTCGGCTTGTTCGTGGTCGACCTCAAGCAACAGGGTCTTGTCGCTCTGGACGATCAGTGGCCCCTCGGTCATCGCTTCTTCCGTTTCGTGGATGTTGGTGACACCGTCGCAATCGCTGATGCTCCGGTGATCCGGGCAAGTGCGAACGTGCGCACTTCGCCGGATCGATGGTCATAGGCCGTCAAGAAGCCGCCTTCGAATCGCAATGGTTCGACGACACGTTCGCTCGCGACACCGGCGGAGTCGACGTAGCCGATCCAGATCGGCTCCTCACTGATGAGGGCTGCGCCGATGAGGTCAACGGTGTCGCCGACCGATGCGCGTGGAACTGTCGATGGCGCTTCTGCGGCGGCGTCGTGACTCATCGCACGTGGTCGAGCTGCCGTCGCTTGTTCTCCGGCTCGCAGCGCTTTGACCGCGGCATTGACAAGTGCTCCGGTCGGTGTTGGCGGTTCAGTGGTGAGGCGCGGTGGCCGTGGGCGAGGCGGCGTACGAAATGCAGTGCGCGGTCGTACGACGACGGCGCCGTCCATGGACTCGGCGGCCGGTGCCAAGCCTGCGTCGACGAGGCGTTCGATCACGAAGTCAGGCGGTGAGGTCGACACCAAAACCGAACCAGCCAACCGCGTAAGTCGCAGCGCAGCCAACTTTGGTTCGGAAAGTAGGGTCGACAGCAACGTTTCGTCGTCGCACCGGATGTAGGCCGATGCAACCCCCACCCGCAGCGATCCATGCCGGCGGGCCACATCGTCAACGAGATATTCCAGCGCCTGTGGCACCGGCGTCGTCGAATGCGTGGACAAGAAGTGATGAATGTCAGTTGCGGAAAAGCCGGCGTCGATGCCGCGTCGAATGGAGCCCTCGGAAAACCGATACACGGTCGCTCCGCCGGTCGAGTCGATGTCAGCGATCGAGGACAGTTCGCGAGCAACTTTGGCATCCAGCGCACCTGGTGCGACCGCGGTGAGATCGCCCTGAAGTAGGACGTGGTCGACGGGCTTGGGGAGCAAACCCTCAATGGACGCCACCACCTCCGGTGGTACGGGTGCTCGCCCGGGCGAGATCCGACCGTCGCCGCGCGCATCTGCGCGATTGAGTTCGTGTTCATCGACGTCGATTAAGGCGCGTCCGGTTGTCGACAAGCCCCCCAACGCTGTCAAGCCAACGATTGCCGCCTCGGCGAGCATCGATCGGCAGAGGTCCAAACGAGCCGCACTGACTCGACGGGGTCGGCGCCATTGCGCTACGGCGAGAACAGAATCGCTATCCACGCTGGCGCCGGGGACCGATTCGCGCAGAACGCCAAGTGTCGCCCGTCTTACCTCCGGAGCAATAGGTGATTCTGCATCGTCGGATAACGCATTAGTGCGCGCGCCGCCGCTGGGTTGCTGCCCCACCACCGAGGGTGCGCGAGTCATGTTCAACCAGTGCAACGCCAAAAGCGTCCAACGCTCGGCATCAGGTCGAGCCAGCCATACGTCGTACGCAGGTGTCGGAGCCCAGACGGCGTCGGTGTCGGTGTTCTTGGCGATCAGTCCCGTCGAGTACGCCACTTCGAGGACGAGCGCTGCGGTCGGAATATCACGATTGAGAGTCATGACGCTACGGGCGAGATCGCGGACCCCCAACCCGCCGGAGCGCAGAACTGCCGGCGGCGCCGCTGACCAACTCTCCAACAATGCCTCGACCAAGTGCAGGAATTCGTACGCGCTCCCCGCTGCGGTCCGATCCACGAGTGCGGCATCGTGTTCTCGTTTCACCACCAACGCGGGAGGTTGGGTATGCACATCGCGAACGAGTTGGCCAGAACGCAATGCGAGAGCAACTTCGCGGGGCATGACGACCGTGTCGTTGCTGCGCGCCACCAGGAGGTCACGCGCGAGCAACCACTCGATGGGGCTGCGAGCCGTCTCGATTGTGACGGGACGATCGGCGCGAGCGATCGTGCCTTCGGGGCTATCCCAGACCATCCGTTCGACGATTTCACGGACGGCCTGAGGCGCGTCCGTGAGTGTTTCCGCGACCGACGCGGGATTCTCGGCGTAAAGACGAACACCGCGACGCGATTCCGCACAGGCGGGGCCCAACCCGCCTGGCCACGCGCCCATCGTGTCGTGGGCTCCGCGAACGAGATGTAGATCGTTGCTGTCGCCCCACAAAAGACCCAACGAGTGGAGCCGCACGAGCGCTGCCTCGACCAGAGCGGGGTCAGCGTCGATGCCCTGTTGGATTGCGGTGTGCGACGTGGGGTCACCTGCGGCCGCGACGGCCTCGCAAACTTGGAGGTGGAATCGATCCAAGTGATCCAAGGCCCGCGTTACTGAGGAGGTGGTGGTGGCCCGGCTGGACAGGGCGCTGAGGTCTGCAGGTACGGGATTGACCAGGTCCGGCCGGGCGCGCAACAGCGCCCCGAGCTCGTCGTCGCTTCGGCGGCGAAGATCCTCGGCCAGACTTCGTGGACGGTCCCGGCGCATCCGCACCACGTTACGCGCCCGGCGGCTCTGGGTCACATCGAAGCTTGGTGGGGATTCGATAATTGGCGCGTTCTGCCGGAACCGACTTGGGTGCGGGCCTTGCGGCGGCTAGCCTGGGTCCACCGCGCAGGATCGCGCGGTTTTCCTACGAGAGACCCCACGAGGTACGACGTGCCCACCGGCAAGGTGAAGTTTTACGACGCAGAGAAGGGTTTTGGCTTTCTCGCCACCGATGATGGCCAGGAGGTCTTCGTCCACGTGTCCGCACTCCCGGCGGGGGCAACCTCGCTCAAGCCCGGAACCCGGGTGGAGTTTGGCGTCGCTGACGGCAAGCGCGGCCTCCAGGCGCTCTCGTTGACGATCGTCGACTCTCGACCCAGCGTCGTGAAGAGTTCTCGCAAGCCGGCCGACGACATGGCCGTCATCGTCGAGGACTTGATCAAGTTGCTGGACAAGATCGGCAACGATCTGCGCCGAGGCCGCTATCCCGATGACAACCACGCCAGCAAAGTGGCCGCAGTTCTTCGAGCTGTCGCTGACGACATGGACGTGTGATCGCCGTTATGCCGCGTGACACGACGACCACGACGGAAGACACGCAGACACCTGATCCGGTCTGCGCGGCTGCGGTGGATTTGGCACGGGCTGCGTTGGGCGAGACCACCTCACCTGATCACATTGGTGAGCACATTGGTGTCACGGCTGAAGGTGAACGCCTAGTCACCCATCGATTCATGTGTGTGATGCCGGGGTACGTGGGATGGCAGTGGGCCGTCAGCGTTGCCCGGGCTTCGAGGTCGCGTACAGCAACGGTCTGCGAGACCGTGCTATTGCCGGGACTCGGTGCGTTGTCGGTACCGGAATGGACTCCGTGGAGTCAGCGGTTGCGCGCCGGAGATATTGGCGTCGGCGATCTTCTTCCTACCGAGCCCGATGACCCACGCTTGTTGCCGGGCTACGTCTCCGTTGACGACCTCGAGTTATCCGGGATCGACGAAGTTGTGCTGACGCCGCAATGGGAATTGGGCCTAGGACGTGAGCAAGTCCTCTCGCCGTACGGCCGGGACGACGCGACTTTCCGTTGGGACGCCGGTGATCGCGGGTCGTCGTCGGCGATGGCCCAAGCGGCTCCCGGGAAATGTGCCTCGTGCGGGTTCATGATCCCCGTCGGGGGTTTGATCGGTCAGCACTTCGGGGCGTGTGCCAATGAATTCAGCCCAGCAGATGGTTCGCTTGTCGCAATGAACTATGGCTGCGGCGGCCACTCGTCGGTTCGGCCGTTCGAGGGCACCGGCGTACCGATCGCGGACACCGTGATTGATCACGTCGGATTCGACGAAGTCGACCTTGGCGACCTACCCCTCGATGACGGTGATCTGCTCGCTGCCGACCTCGGCGTCGTCGACGAATCGCCGCTTGATGTTGAGGTGAGTGAGTTAGAGCCTGCGATGCTCGCGTCGTCGTCGGAGGAAGACGAGTCCGAGAACACCTAGGCCGACGCCCGCCACGCACACCCAGATCCACCAGGTACGCCCGGACGCCTGGAGCGAGGAATGCGCGAGGAGCGCGACGACGAGCGCGATGCTCCAGCAGACCGTTCCAACTGTGATTGCAGTGACACCGTCCACATCGAGCGGACGAACTTCCGCGGTGGATCGCACCCGCTCCTCGTTACCAGCGGGCTCGGGTTCCACGCCGAACACGCTACCGCCAGTGGGCAGCCGTACAGCAGACTCTGCGGATGCGTCTCTTCGTGGCGGTGTGGCCAAGTGCGGACGCCCTCGAAAACCTCGATGAGTCGATGTTCGACGTGCGACGAGACAAGTCGCGGGCCGCGCCACGTTGGGTTGATTCGTCGCGGATGCACGTCACGTTGGTGTTCCTGGGCGAATTAAGTGAGACCTACCTCGCGCCCCTGGAGGCCGAACTGGCTGACGCGATGTCACAACAGTCCGCGTTTGAGTCACGGCTTCGAGGCACCGGGCAATTCGGTGAACGAGTCCTTTGGATCGGTCTGGATGACACCGACAATCAGTGGAAAGAGTTGGCTCGGACCGCGCGGCGTGCCGTGCGGTCGGCAGGAGCCAATATCCCGGCGAGGGAATGGCGTGGCCATCTCACCGTCGCGTATGGCCGCTCCGGCGTCGTGCTCGCGCGATTTGCTGGCGCGTTGACTGACTATTCGGGCCCGGCCTTCGACGTTGCCGAGGCATCTTTGGTGCGCAGCAGCCTAGGAGCGAATCCGACGTACGAGGTTTTGTCGCGATTCGCGCTTGCTGGGGACGCGTAGCCTGCGACGTCGTGCTAGGAGTGATCGTGCGGATTCGGGAAATGGGCTGGGTCAGCAGACGGGCTGGGTCAGAAATTGGTCTGACTAGAGTGACGGCGTGGGTCCCCGCACTCGGCGCTTCGTCACGATTGGTGTCCTCGTGGCGCTACTCGCGGCCGTCGTTCTTGCGGCGCTACTCCAATAGCACGACGACGACTAGTCGCCGACCGCCAGCAGTAGGATCTTTTGGCCCGACCCCCACTTGCTGCTCGACGTGAAGATGGTTGGTTGACTCGAGTTGGCACCCAACTGATTGATCGCCGCGGTCAGAATTGCTAGCGGATTCCCATTGATGTAGGCGTAGATAGTCAACGTGGCCGAACGCGCGATCGAATTTGAGTTGGTGACGGTGGCATCGATTTCGATCTGACCACCTCTGTTGTGAATCGTGTAGTTGCTGACCCTCCAGCCGTCAACACGCAACTGATTGGACGCAGGTGCTGGTGGGAACGTGCCCGTGACGCTGGGCGTGGGCGTTGGTGTGGGGGTAGGAGTCGGAGTTGTCGATGTCGACGGGGTAGGTGTTGGCTTAGTCGAGCCGACCGGTGAGGTCACTGAGGCGATCGGGGTCGTGAGAGGGGGGCCGGTGGTGGTGCGACTCGAGAGTCCCCACACTGCGCCGCCGATGAGTCCGAGCGCGGCCGCGACCGCGAGGATAGAGAGCACAATCGGGGTGGAGAAATTCGACCTAGCTGACGGGCTCCTACGCGGCGAACTGCTTTCAGTTCCGGCGTTCAGAGGCAAGAGTTCAGTCGCATCGTCAGACGGTACCAACCGTTCTGAAGGGTTGAAGCCGCCGTCAGGGTCGCTGGGAAAGTCCGCCATGGCAGCAGCGTATTCGGCCTAGTACCAGTGGTGCGCTGACCAGAATCGCCATGCGTCGCACGGACTGCCGTACCGAGCCTTGACGTACCCCAAGCCCCACTTGATTTGCGTCACTGGGTTGGTAGCCCAATCGGCACCCGCCGACGCCATTTTCGAACCGGGCAACGCTTGCGCGATTCCGTACGTCTGGCCGCTTTGGGAGTTCCAGCGCCAGTTCGATTCCTGCCACCACATGCGATCCAGGCACGACCACTGAGTGAGGTCGAATCCGTAGTCATCGAGGAGCATGACCGCGGCGGCACGCGCCGTTCCCTTGACCACAGTGCGATCCGCGTGATCCCACTCGCCATCGCGACGACCGATGTGATCGGTGTTCTTCAACATCGATGCCGCGTCTAGTCGGCTCGCGCTCGCAGGTAAGTGCGCCAGGATTCGCGCGGCTTGGGCTTCCTGATCTGCGTGTCCCCCTGCGGCGCGGAAGGATCGAGCCCACGCTTGTGCTGCGACACGAGCCTGGGCATCGGTACGGCCGCGTGCCCACGCCAAGGCAGCTTGGCGGTCACGTTGCTTGGCACGAGCGGCGAGCACTTTGTTTCGGGTGAACTGGGATGTGGCGGCGCGCTGGAGCGCAGCGTTCGTGGCGCGCTGGCGAGCCTGGACCGCGAGGATCTCGTGTTGACGCAGGGCCTGAGAGCGATCCGATCCGGTCAGGTCCGCTTTCGTCACCGCAAAGGCAGTGGCCGCGAAATCACCGACGCCTCTTGTTACGCCGGCTGTGGTCACTTGAGAGTCGGCTCGAGCCGACTGGACGGGACCACTGAGCAACGCCGTCACGACCGCGATTCCGGTCAGACCCGCGACGACGGCCGTGGCCGCGGGCACGTGCTTGCGGAGCTTCCCTGACAAGCCGCCGGACGGACGCCGGTGGCGAGCTGGGCGCCTCGCCACGACGTCACCGTGCGACGTGTGCCGAGGGGGCATAGCGGATCCGTCCTTGAACTCATGGCGTGAGGGGTGGCGTTGGCCGATTCGGCACCGTGGCAGACCCACTGAAGGAACAGGGGTCCAAACGGTGTCGCGGACGTGACGCAATTGGGCCGATCTAGTGAACAACTACCGTACCGGGCGGTCTAGATCGCATCGACCGCCCGGCGTACGGCATCGATGGCCACGGCCACATCGGCGTCATCGGTCGACCAGTTGCACACGGAAACGCGCAGGATGTCGCGGCCGTGCCAGCGGGATCCCGACATCCATACGACCCCGTCCGCGAGGACCTGCGCGGTGATCGCTCGAGTGCGTTCGTCGTCACCAAAGGCGACGCTGATTTGGGTAAAGTTCACGTCGTTGAGAATCTCGGCGCCGGGAATCTCGGCGATTCCGGCGGCGATGGCCTGCGCATTGGATGTAAAGGTATCGACAAGGTCGGCCACCCCACTCCGACCCAGTGATCTCAGGGCGGCCCACACGGTGACTCCGCGCGCGCGTCGAGAAAACTCGGGGACCTTCTCTAGCGGATCGCCGGGCCCGCCTACATCGGGGTTGATCAAGTAGCTCGTGTGGGCGCCGACGGCCTCTCGCAACGCTGCGGGGCTATTCACGATCGCGATGCCGCAGTCATACGGCACGTTCAGCGTTTTGTGCGCATCGGTGGCCCACGAGTCTGCTGCTTCATAGCCGTTCAGTTGAGGCGACAACGACGGAGATGCGGCGGCAAAGAGACCGAAGGCGCCATCGACGTGCACCCACGCGTCGCCGGCGTACGCCCTTGCTAGTGCGGTGGCTTCTCCGATGGGGTCGAAGGCACCCGAGTGCAAGTTGCCAGCCTGCAGACATAGCAACACCGAGCCCGTTGTGGCATCAAGAACCTCGGCCAATGCATCGAGTCGGATTCGTCCCTGTTCATCTGCGGCAACGAGCGCCGGTTCTCCTAATCCCAGGTAGCGAAGGGCAAGGTCGATGCTGTCGTGGCGTTCGGCGCCCGCGATCACGTTGATTCGCGGAGCCCCGTTGAGCCCGAGTCGAGCGAGATCCCAGCCCGCGTTGTTCATGAGCGCCTGGCGTCCAGCGATAAGTCCGGTGAAGTTGGCCATCGTCGCGCCGGTGACAAATCCCACGTCGGCAGCCGCAGGCAGACCCAGCAAATCAAGCAGCCAGCGCGCCGCGGTTTCCTCTGCTGCGACAACGCCGGGCGTCGCGAAACGCATGCCGGTGTTTTGGTCCCACGCGCTGACCAGCCAGTCCGCGGCAAGAGCAGCGGGCAAGGTGCCGCCAATCACCCACCCGAAGAACCGGCCCGACGCCATCGCCATCAGTCCCGGTTCTGCGACCTCGGCGAGCTCGTCGATCACGGCCGCCGGATCGATGGGACCGTCCTGCAACGTCTCGCTGAATGCCTTTCCTACTTCGTCAGCGTTGAGTTGCATGGGAATAGCGCGTTCGGGGAGTGAGGACAGCCACTGGCGTGCGTGCGTCGAGGCTCGATCTAGTGCGTCGTCGTACTCGCGAGGGTCGAAGGCCATGGTCTGAATTGTTCACTGCGCCTCGGAGCTTGGCTACCCCTTTCGTGACATCCCGGTCTGCCCTCGCTCACGACCGTGGGGGAAGGTGATCTCGTGCACCGCGGCTCACGCGTACGACTTCGAGGCCTTCGTCGCGTCGCCGTCATTCTGGGGTCGGCAGCGGCACTTGGATTATCGATCGTGTTCGCCGGATTCTCGACGAGTGCCCGCGCCAATGACGGGGCTCACGTCGTCTGCCGTTGGACTGACCAGCGGCTTAGCGAGGTCAGCGGTATCGCGCTGTCCGGAGTCCATGTCGGGGTCGCCTGGGTTCACAACGACTCAGGGGGTGGTCCGTACCTCTATGCGATGGATACGACGACGTGTTTTGTGCGGGCGCGCGTGCGAATCTCCAACATTGGCGCACGGGATATCGAGGGCATTGCCGCGGGGGTCGACGCGAGTGGCCGACATGTGTTGTGGGTCGGCGACGTCGGCGACAACCGCGATTCGTGGCCCTCCGTTCGGATCCACGCGGTCGTCGAACCGGCAATACTCAAGAATGAGAGCGTCACGGCCCGGACGTACCAGTTCACATACCGGGATGGGCCGCACAATGCAGAGACTGTGTTGGCAGTGCCGTCGAAGCCTCAGTTGTGGGTGGTGACCAAGCAACTCGCGGAGGGTGGCATCTACCCGTTGCCTGTTCCGCTGCTGAGTCAGAGTGGGCTGCAACTACCGCGCCTTGCTCCCGCAGGCGGCCTCCTCACTGACGGCGCGATATCTCCTGATGGCACGAAATACGTGTTGCGTGACTACGTGTGGGCGTATGTATTCGACGGACTTCCGCCCGGTCGTCAGATCACTCGAATCACTTTGCCGCAGCAACCTCAAGGTGAGGCGATCACGTGGGCCGCTGATGGTCGGGGACTGCTCACCGCCGGGGAACGCGACAACGCGCTGTGGTTCGTCCCGATCCCCACTGACTTGCCTGCCTCGTCCAGCCCGCCAATATCGCCAAGCGCCATCGTCGCGCCAACACCCAACGCGTTATCCGTTGGCGGCGGAATTGGGAAGGCATTCACGGTTGCAGCAGCAGCGATTGCGGCCCTCGTCCTCGTGGGCCTGTCCACGCGCTGGCTGCGCCGCTAGTCGGATTTGTTACGTCAACTCAGTTGTGTGACGACGTAGTCGATTGATTCGGTCAATGCGCGCACATCGTCGGGATCGATGGCTGGAAACATCGCTACTCGCAGTTGGTTGCGACCCAGCTTGCGGTACGGCTCGGTGTCGACTATTCCATTGCTGCGCAGGGCTTTTGCCACTGCGGTGGCGTCGATTGATTCGTCGAGGTCGATTGTGCCGATTACCTGCGAACGCTTTGAGGGATCCACCACGTACGGTGTTGTGTACGACGTCGCTTCGGCCCAGGTGTAGAGGTTTGCCGAAGATTCCGCAGTCCGCTTGACGCACCAATCGAGTCCTCCGTTGGCGAGGAACCAGTCGATTTGCTCGGCCATCAAAAAGATCGTGGATAGCGACGGTGTGTTGTATGTCTGGTCGAGGCGTGAGTTCTCGATCGCGGTTTGCAGATCGAGGAAGGCCGGGATGTAGCGCCCCGAGTCCTTGATTTCGGTGGCACGCTCGATCGCGGCCGGCGACATCAACGCAACCCATAGCCCACCATCTGACGCGAAGCACTTCTGCGGCGCGAAATAGTAGACGTCGGACTGGCTTGAGTCGACGGCGAGACCACCGGCACCGGAGGTCGCGTCGAAAAGCATCAGCGCATCGGCGTCGCCACCGACAACGCGAATAGGTGCGATCGCGACACCAGTTGAGGTTTCGTTGTGCGGGGTTGCATAGACGTCAACGCCCGCTTCGGCACTGAAGTCCGGAGCGTCACCGGGATCGCTGGTGATGATTGTCGGAGCGCCGAGGAAGGGCGCGTCCATCACTGCCTTGGCGAACTTCGAACCAAACTCGCCGAACGATAAGAACTGAGCGCGGTCGCGTACCAAGCCGAAGGCGGCAACCTCCCAGAACGCGGTCGAGCCACCGTTGCCGAGTACGACTTCATAGCCCTCCGGCAAACCGAAGAGACCCGCCAGTCCGGCGCGTACGCGCGCAACCTGAGACTTCACCGTCTTTTGCCGATGCGACGTGCCGAGGTAGGTCGACGCGATGGCATTCAAGGCAGTGACTTGTTCGGTCCGGACCTTGCTAGGGCCGGCGCCAAATCGACCGTCCCTGGGAAGCAGCTTCGACGGGATGGTGACGGTGGTGGGCTCAGTCACGAGATGCCTTCTGGTGTGGAGTTCGACTGCTAGTTCGACGGTGAGTAACCCGAGGGAGCGACCATGACCGGGTCCCATCCAGGTACGTCCTCGGGACGACGCGGGGCCGGACCGATGTACCGCGCTGACGGGCGGATCAAGCGCCCCGTGCGCTTCTGTTCGAGGATGTGCGCGCTCCAACCCGCGAGTCGTGCGCACGTGAACATTGACGTGAACATATGTGCGGGCACCTTCGCGAAGTCGAGCACGATCGCGGCCCAAAATTCGACGTTGGTCTCGAGCACACGGTCGGGGCGACGTTCACGCAACTCAGCGAGTGCGGCTTTCTCGAGGGCTTCGGCAACTTCGAAACGGGGAGCACCAAGTTCACGAGCCGTACGTCGCAAGACGCGCGCACGTGGGTCCTCGGCTCGATAAACCCGGTGGCCAAAGCCCATCAAACGATCGCCCTTGTCGAGGATTTCCTTAACGTAGGTGCGCGCATCGCCCTTTTTCTCGATCTCTTCGATCATCCCGAGTACGCGACTTGGGGCTCCACCGTGCAGCGGTCCCGACATCGCTCCGACAGCACCAGAGAGCGCGGCCGACACGTCGGCCCCAGTTGATGCGATGACGCGCGCGGTGAACGTCGATGCGTTCATACCGTGCTCTGCAGCGGAGACGAAGTAGGCGTCGATTGCTTGAACGTGCTTGGGGTCGGGCTCGCCACGCCAGCGAATGAGCATCCGCTCCACAACGGTTTGCGCGCGGTCGATGTCCTTCTCGGGGACCATTGGTACACCGATACCCCGCGCGGACTGCGCGACGTAGGACATCGCCATGACGCTCGCTCGCGCCAACTCATCGCGCGCAGTGTCGTCGTCAATGTCGAGCAGCGGCTCTAGCCCCCATGACGGGGCGAGCATCGCGAGCGCGGACTGTACGTCGACGCGTACGTCACCGGAGTGCACCGGCAAGGGGAACGGTTCGGCCGGTGGAAGTCCCGGATTGAATTCGTTGTCAACGAGTAGGCCCCAGACGTTGCCGTAGGACACTCGACCGACGAGATCCTCGATGTCGACGCCGCGGTAGCGCAGCGCGCTGCCTTCCTTGTCTGGCTCGGCGATCTCAGTCTCGAATGCAATGACGCCTTCAAGGCCGGGTACGAAGTCCGACATCCGTTGACTCCCGTGATTCAGGGCTGCAAGTGCGAGCCGATCGATGTGCGGTCACGCGGGTGGCGTACGCCGTCACAACTTCTAGGGGTGGCCCCCGGGTGGGTCCCCGATGCCGCATCACCGGTGGGCGTGCGGACCCGTCCATCCTTCCCTAGCGTGGCCGTTGGATGAAGTGCGGGTCCGGTGGGATCCGCGTTGGCCGCGCCCGAGGCGTCGGGCGGTGTTGTAATGCCCATGTGACCCGCTCCGATCCAGGTGAGATGACGCCGTCTTCGGCGCACGACGCCTTGGCTCGGTTGGCCACGTTAGGAATGTCGTACGCCTCGACCGGACTATCCGAGGACGACCTAGCGAGCGAGCCGTACACCCAGTTCGCGCGCTGGCTAGATGACGCCATCGCCGCGCCACTTCCCGAGCCGCACGCCATGGTCCTCGCGACGGCGGATTCCGACGGTCGGCCCAGCGCGCGAACGGTCTTGCTCAAGGCGGTGGATCCGCGAGGTTTCGTGTTCATGACGAACTACTCCTCGCGTAAGGGTCGCGAGTTGACCGATAATCCACACGCGTCGCTGGTCTTCCCGTGGTTTGCGATGTTGCGCCAGGTCGTCGTCGTCGGTCGCGTCGAGCGCACTTCGCCCGAGGAGTCTGCGGCGTACTTTGCGACCCGGCCGCGCGGCTCGCAGTTGGCGGCGTGGACCAGTGACCAGTCATCTGTCATCGCAAATCGGGCCGAACTTGATGAGCGATATGCCGACGTTGGAAGGCAATTTCCTGCTGACGAGGACGTGCCGGTCCCACCCGGATGGGGGGGGTTCGTGGTCCGTCCCGACACCATCGAGTTCTGGCACGGCCAAGCGTCGCGTCTGCATGACCGACTGCAATTCGTCCGCGTGGGTGACGGTGCTGGCGGCATCGACGAGGCACCGGCCTGGCGGGTTCAGCGCCTGAGTCCGTAACCGCGTCGATTGATCGACTCCGGATAGGGGATGCTTGCCGACGTGCCGCAATTGCTAGCCGACCTCACCCCGTTGCGGATCAGCCCGGACTTCCGGCGTCTGTGGTCGGCCCTCGCGGTCAGCAATATCGGCCAGCAGATGACCGCTGTTGCCGTGGGCATCCAGGTCTACGCGATCACCGGATCGGTTCTCGCTGTGGGCGTCCTCGGGTTCTTCCAGCTTGTTCCGCTCATTGTTTTTGGACTGTACGGCGGCGCGCTTTCTGATACCCATGACCGACGGCTCGTCGGGTTGTTCACCGCAGCCGGTCTCGCCGCATGCGCGAGTGTTCTTGTGCTGCAGGCGTTTGCGGGCTGGTCGAATGTCGCGTTGCTCTACGCGGTCGTGGCAGTGCAGTCGGCGATGTTCGCGGTGGGCAATCCCGCGCGATCGTCAATCACTCCTCGAATCATCCCGATGGACCTGCTTCCGGCAGCAAACACATTGAGCATGTTTTCGTTCAACATCGGCCTCACGTTGGGGCCGTTGCTCGGGGGATTGCTCATCGGTATCACCGGATCGGTGACGGTGGCGTACGTCGCTGACCTCATCGCTTTCACCGCGACCCTCTACGCCATGTTGCGGCTTCGACCAATTCCGCCGTTGCCGGGGGCGCCAAAGAAGTTCGGTCATCAAAGCGTCGTCGATGGGTTGACCTACCTCAAGGGCAAGCGCAATGTGCAGATGTCGTTCTACGTCGACATCGTGGCGATGGTCTTCGGTATGCCGCGGGCACTTTTCCCGGCCATCGCGGTCATGTGGTTTGGCGACCTGTCGATCTCGTCTGCTGGTGTAGTCGGATTGCTGTACGCCGCTCCTGCGGTGGGGGCGATTCTCTCGAGTGTCTTTTCCGGTCCGCTAGGACACGTACGGCGTCAAGGGCTCGCGGTCACCGCATCGGTGATTGCGTGGGGCTTAGCCATTACGGGGTTCGGGCTCACTCGATCACTGCCGCTGTGCCTGTTCTTCCTGGCGATTGCCGGGGCCGCCGACAACGTGAGCGCAATCTTCCGTACAACAATCCTGCAAGCGGCTACGCCAGACGCCTACCGGGGACGTCTCCAAGGAATCTTCACCGTCGTCGTTGCTGGTGGACCTCGCCTAGGAGACGTCGAAGCCGGCGTTGTTGCAGCGATCACGACGCTGGGATTTAGCGTGATCAGTGGAGGGTTGGCCTGCGTCGCGTTGACCCTGCTGCTGACTGCGGCAGCCCCGTCGTTCCTGCGATACGACGCAAAGAACCCCGTCCCCTAACCCCCTCCAGTTACTTGCCTTAAGGGTACAAACCCGTAGTTCAACTTCAGATTCATACCTCAAACAATGATCTTGAACCGATTTGAGCGGAATGCCAGCGGAGATTGATGGTTATGGCCGTACGCCGGATGCGCGAAGATGGACCCGCACCGCGAACGCGAAATACGCGAGTACGACCCAGCTGGACCGACGAAAGGCCGGCGCGTTGAGCGACTTGATCGACACCACCGAGATGTATCTGCGCACGGTGTTCGAGCTCGAGGAAGAAGACATCCGCCCGCTGCGCGCGCGCATCGCCGAGCGGCTCGGCCAAAGCGGCCCCACCGTGTCCCAAACCGTCGCCCGGATGGAGCGCGACGGATTGCTGACCGTCGAAGGTGACCGCCACATCGAACTCACCCCGCGCGGCCGCGAGATGGCCGTACGCGTAATGCGCAAACACCGCCTGGCCGAACTACTCCTGGTCGACGTGATCGGCCTCGAGTGGGAGGACGTGCATGCCGAAGCCTGTCGTTGGGAACACGTGATGAGTGAGGCGGTCGAACGCAGACTCCTGGAGATCCTCGATCATCCGACTGTTTCGCCGTACGGAAATCCGATTCCGGGCCTCGATGAACTCGATCCCGGCGTGGAGTTTGTGGCCCCTACGTGGGCGACGCTGCGGACCCTGGACCAGGTCGCCACCGGCGATGCACGTCGCGTGACCGTGCGCCGGATCGGTGAACCGATTCAAACGGATATCGCGCTGATGGCCTCGTTGCGTCGGGCTGGCGCCCGACCGGGCGAGACCGTCAAGGTTCAAAGCTCGGCAGGCGGGGTGCTTGTCGGCAGTGCTGGCGAGTACGCCGAACTCGATCTCAACACCGCCTCGCACGTCCTCGTCGAAACCACCTAGCCGCTCGCCGGAACGGCGGTGGGTGTGGGGCCGATTGGGGGCTACCGCGGACACTCCGTACGCCGAATGGGTTTTCGTCGTCATCTTGCCGTGACATTCCGCTAGCGTCCTTGCCGTGCCCGGTTCCCCGGGTACCCCCGCCGCGGACGCCGAGTCCTGCCACCGCAGCAATGGGGTCGTACGGCCACCGCTTGGCAGGAGCGGGGGACCCAGTTGGAACCCGAGTTCGTCCGACGCGAGTCGTGCGCCCTCGAGAACCATCACCGGATCCAGTGCCTGCGATTAACGGTCGTTGGCGTCAGGTCCTTGGGGTGAAGCCGCGGCCCTTTTGTCTCGACGAGAGACAACCAGACCGCGGCCGGGCCACTCTCCGGCCCGAACCCGACAGCTCACCTCGTAGGCGTCGGAGAAGGACTCGCCATGCCCCGATTCAGGGGTGGTCTTCGCACGTCTGTCGCCGCACTGCTCAGTGTTTCCGTGGTGGCACTCGCATTCGTGGGAGTCGAGGCGACGGCTGAGGCCGCGTCGGTCGCGACATCGACGGCGGCACGACCGGTTCTCCGCTTCGGCATGACTTCGCCGTACGTCAAGGTCCTACAGACCGAGGTGCACGTCACCCCCGTCTCGGGTTACTTCGGGCCACTCACGAAGGCGGCCGTTGTCCGGCTCCAGCGCGCATCGCGTCTGCCCATCACCGGGGTTGTCGATGCTCGCACCTGGGCCGCGGCTGATCGCTCTGCCACCGTGACGTCGAGCGCGCGTGTGGTCGTGAAGCCATCCTCGTTCATTACCCGCGGCCGCATTGTTGTGCGCGTTGCCGCGGGGTACGCCGGTGTGCGCTACGTGGCTGGTGGAACCACACCACGCTCGGGTTTCGATTGCTCGGGCTACACGCGTTATGTCTACTCGCGACTCGGCATCTCGCTACCGCATCAATCGCGCCAGCAGTACGCGCGCACGCGCCACATCACGCGCGCGCGCGCGGTGCCTGGCGACTTGGTCTTCTACTACGACGGTGGGCGCATTCACCACGTCGCGATTTACGCCGGAAACAACGCGGTGTGGCATTCGCCTCACCCGGGCGATCATGTACGTCGTGGACGCATCTGGACGACAAAGATTCTTTTCGGTCGCGTCTAGCCAATCGAAGCCCTAGCGACGTCCGCCTGCTGGTCCCTCACGATCAAACCCCAGCCGAAGGGGCAAGCCGCTATTGCCAGTTTCGTCCTCGGTTCGTACGCCGAGAACTTGGTGCAACTGAATCCGGTTGCGTTCAAAACTAAGTCGCGACGCCGCCATGTAGAGCCGCCATACGCGCGCTTTGCCTTCGCCAACTTCGTCAACGGCTTCACTCCAACGATCCTCTAAGTTGCGACCCCATTCGCGCAACGTGAGTGCGTAGTGCTCGCGCAAGTTTTCGCAATGTCGTACTTCAAGTCCGTTGTCTTCCATTGCCGCGATCAGTGTCCCGACGCCCTCCAGCTCGCCGTCGGGGAATACATAGCGGTTGATGAACTTGCCCGCCTCCGCACTTTCGGTGTTGGTCGGTCGGGTGATGCAGTGATTCAGCAACCGACCTTCCGGCCGTAACTTGGAGTAAAGAAACGCGAAGTAAGCAGGGACGTTCGCTTTGCCGATGTGCTCAGTCAAGCCAATTGACGACACCGCATCGAATCCGGTCTCGCTTACGTCGCGATAGTCGCAATGGCGTATTTGCGCACTGCCCTCGAGGCCGGCATCGGCAAGGGCGCGCTGCCCCCACTCGGCCTGTTGCGCTGACAACGTCGCGCCGATGGCCGTTACCCCGTAATTCTTAACCGCGTGCAACACCATGCCACCCCAGCCGCAGCCCACATCGAGTAGTCGCATTCCGGGCTTCAAGTCCAACTTGCGACACACCAGATCGAACTTTTCCTCCTGCGCCTCTTCCAACGAAGCATCGGGAGTCGGGAAGACCGCACATGTGTAGGCCATCGTCGGACCGAGTACCCAGCCGTAGAAACGGTTCGACACGTCATAGTGATGACTGATCGCGTCGGCATCGCGGTGCTTGCTGTGCCGCCGACCCCGGAGGCGAATCTCCTCGGGAGGGGGTGGCTGTCGACGCAGCGCGAGCGGCGCGAAATCCCTGAACAACCGCGCCTTCGCTCGCAGCGAGAGGTGGTCCAGGTTGAACGTCTCGAGACGGCTCAAGGCGGCGTACAAATCCCCGACGACGTCAAGTTCGCCAGCGACGTAGGCGCGAGCCAGACCTAGTTCCCCGGGCGAGGACAGGAACAGGCTCACGGCCTTGGGGCTGCGTACTTCCAGTCGTACGTCAGATCCGGGTACGCCAGCGTGACTTCCGTCGTAGGCGGTGAATTCGACAGGAAGTTCAGATCCCGACACGAGGGCGATGGCGTTTGCGACTTTCACAGCTGTTCCTCCGCAACCAACTGAGGCAAGCATTTCCATGTTCGAGCCGGTTCAGCCGCGACCCACTGTCTTGTCGTACATGTCTAGCAGGCGGCGGCCCGGGTCGTACCGCGTTTTCAGATCCTGGTAGGCGTTCCCGCCATAAAGCAAGCCAAATTCATCGCGTGCGTAGTACGCCGTCGAGTACAGGGACTTGCGGCCACCGAGTTCGGTGACGACCTGCTCAATCCGCCGATTGACACGGCCAACTGCCGGATCGACTCCGAAGGGGATCGGGACCGTGGACCAAAATCCCACGTTGATGTACGTCTCCGTTGGGTCCAGTTGATACAGCGGCCAGCGCGCGTCTGGGTCTCGTTGCTTCAGAGGGCATACCCAAATTGGTTCGATGCCGACTTCGCGGTGAAAGAAATCGAGGAACGATACGAGCGCGCCCACCGGCACTTCGACGTCCTGGACCACGGGCTCGCGCGGCTGCTGTCCGCGCAGGGCGTCGTAGCGGCGGGAAAAGCCGGTTCGACGATCGAGGGCGACCAACTTCCAATACGTATCGCTTCGCAATCGTTCGCGCGGTATCACGCGTCGGATCAATGGGTTCTGTACCCCGAACGCACGCGAACACCAGAACCAATCTGTATCCCAGCGCCAGAAGTAGTCGCGGATAGTGAGCAAGTCTTCGGAGCGCTGCCGAATGGATTGGTAGTAGATGTTCATCCCGGTGTAGTCACTCGGCGCCGAGGTCGCCGTAGCTCCGACCCGGGGAGCATCAACCATCTCGCCCAACGTCAAAAAATGTTCGTCGTCGCTGAAGACCACTCCGTCGACGAAGTCCACGCGTCGTCCCTGATGCTGACGTGATTGTGCAATCTCGGCCACCTCGGCAGCCAAGTCTGACGCTGAGTCAAAGCGAGTGTGGCGGAGCAAAACGTATGGCGAAACTTGTTCGAGCTCGATCTTCAATCGGAGCGCATAGCCCAGTGACCCGTACGAATTGGGGAATCCTTCGTAGAGCTCGTGGTGTGAATCCCGGGGGTCCCGACGGGCGGTGACGACCTGTCCATTACCGCACATCACGTCCATTTCAAGGACCGATTCGTGGGGGCAGCCGTTTCGGAAACTGGCACTTTCGATACCCAGGCCGGTCACGGCGCCACCGAGGGTGATCGTCTTCAATTGTGGAACGCACAACGGGGCCATGCCGTACGCCAATGTCGCATCGACGAGATGCTCGTAGGTCGTCATTCCCTGAACGTCAGCCGTCTTGGCGACCGGGTCGACAGCGAGTACGCCATCGAATCGCGACACGTCGAGTCCGGGGGCGGCATTTGGCTGTCGAGGGCGAAATAGATTCGACGTCTTCTTCGCCAGCCGCACCGGAACCCCGGGCGGAATTTGAGCGTATTCCTCGCACAGTGCGTCGACGCGCTGCGCGTAGTCACCTAAGTCGGCGACCGAAACCGGCCTCGTGGTCGTGCCGCTAGACATGACGTCAACCTACTGCGCGAGCTACTACGCGGGTAGACCTCTGCGTCGCAGCAGTTCCTCGGATCGCCGAATAGTTCTTCACTGTGGAGACGATTGGCGCCATGCTGGGCCTGCGCCCAACAACGGGCCTCGTCTCTGTGTGAGGTGACTCTGATGAGCCGCGAACTTCCCGACTATCACGCGCAAGCTTTGGTCGACACCCGTGCCATCGTTGCCGCGATCGACGAATCGCAGTGGTCCAAGCCGAGCGTCCTCGACGGAATGACCGTACGCGAGTTGTTGCACCACGTTGTCTACGGCAATTTCTGGGTCGGTCCCCTGATGGAGGGCAAGACCATCGAGCAGGTTGGCGACGAGTTAGAGGGAGACATTCTCGGCAAGGACCCACTCCAGGCTTATGACCGATCAAGCTCGGTCGCGGCAGACGCGTTTCGCCGCCCCAACGCGATGACTGATCTGGTCGCTGTGTCCTACGGGCCGGTCCCTGGAGAGGTGTACGCCGGACATCGATTCATGGATGTGCTAATCCACGGCTGGGACCTCGGAAAGTCCACCGGACAAACGGTGGTCTTGGACCCGGAGTTGGCCGAGGCGTGCCAGACAATCATCGAACCGCAAGCGAAGATGCTCGCCGCCGCTGGTGCGTTCGATGAGCCCGTGTCGGTCGCCGCCGACGCTGACGTTGCAACTCGATTGCTGGCGCTGACCGGCCGCAAGGCGTAGAGCCAACGATCCGAGAAGCCGTCAAGCCGCGGGTTCGTCGCCGCCGAGATCTGTCGGCGGATACAAAGTCGGCGGCTCGCCGATCGGGGTTATGGGTCCGTAGGTCGCTTCGTAGTGGGACATGTTCTCGTTGAGAGCTCGCAGAATCTCAAAGATCTGAGTCGGAGGGATCTTGACTCGCGAGACGACGCGAGTCGGAATCACGTTGACCTCCTCCCCGTCGGGACTAACCCCGGTCACCATCTGTTGAAGGCTGGCGAAGTCGAGCGTGAATTCGTACGCCGTGTGCCACACCGACAGGAGGTTCGCGTACACGCCGTTGACGAGTTCTTCAGGCACGTGGACCTGGATGGACGCTGACTGTGGCTCTTCGCTCATGCTCCCGACCCTAACCCGACAAATGAGTTGGGGCGCGGTCCGAATGAACGGACCACGCCGCAACTCAATCTCTGTGCTCTCGGCCCCAGTGCAATTGTCTGGGCACGGTTGTTATCAGCGCCGAGCCTTGAACTTGTACACCAACACTGACGGGCGGCCAGCGCCCTTGGCGTTGATCGCGTAGACGCGGCAACTGTAGATCTTGCCGGTCGTGAGGCCGGTGACCACGATCGGTCCACGCCGCACGATTGTGCGATGCGCGGTTCCTCCGTTGGTGCTGCGGCAGTAACCGACGTAGCGCGTGATCCGCGAACCGTTGGAGTTCGGCACGATGAAACCGAGGTACACCTTGTGGTGACGGAGCCGCTTCACGCGGATGAGAACCGGGCGACCGGGCGCCCGCGCGACCACGATGACGACCGTTGACCGGAGCACTAGCGTGCGAGTGGACACTGACGATCCAGCGCCATTCGTCGATGTGAGCGAAACCGCGTAGTTTCCGGCACGAGCGTAGGTGTGAATCGGATTGCGGAGCGTCGAGGTCTGCCCGTCGCCAAATCGCCAGGTCCATCGATCCGGACGTCCACCCGAAGCGTCAGTAAAGTTCACTGTCAGCGCCTTGGTCGTTGACCGGACCGCGTGGAACGCAGCCACTGGGGGGGCGACCACGTTGACCGTGACACTTGCCGTGGTTGACCCCGCGCTGTTGTAGTCCGTCAGCGTCACGACGTAGGAACCCAGCGCCGGGTAGACGTGAGTGAGCGTCTGCACGGTTGCGGCAGAGCCGTCACCGAGGTCCCAGAGCCGCTTGCTGTTGACTCCGGTGCCGACTGTCGTGTCATTGAGCGACACCGTGACACCCGCGCCGCCGCTAAGTGGCGTTGCAGTGAGTGTCGTGACCGGCTGACTTGGTAGTGACGAGCCAGAGCCCGCACTACCCGAGTGCCAGTACTGCCGGGGGGTGTAAGCGAATGCTTCGACCACGTCACCAGTCGCCGAAGTGACCGGTGACTTCATGCTCGTCGGGTCGTCCAGCGTCGGGCCTGATGTCCCCTGCGAGATGACGATTGTGCCGCGACCAGCAGGTGAGGAGAGGTCCGCAAGGCTGACGTCCTTGGTGTAGATCGCGCCCCGGACGTTTACTGAGGGCACTGTCATCGGCGCCGACCAATAGGCGTGCGCAACGCTGCCGTCCAAAGCGAGGATCGGCCGGGTACCGGCATCCGCAACCGTGGTGAGAGTTGCGACGTTCCAGACCCCAGTGAGCGGCTTGCTGGCACTCGGAGTGAAGGCCATCGCCTGAAGCAGCGGGTCCGTTCCGGTTGAAGGAACGAGGTCGTTGCGGCTTGTTTTCACTGCCGCGAAGACACGCGAGTCACCGGGCTTCGTCTTGAGGTTGATGTGGTTGTCTGCGATGGCGGTTCCGGTTTCTGCGACGCTTCCCGTCCAGTCGCCAGCGCCGTAGCGGGACCCGTCCTTGTGTCGCGCGCTGTAGAAGCCTTCGACGCCTACACGTTGGTTGCTCCACACCACGGTCGCATATCCACTTGCTGCGACGATGGCGACGGTGTCATCGCTTGTCGTCGTTGTCGTGTTTCGAGAGTACGGGTCGCTCGTCGTGTGTCCGGCGTAGACCGGCGCGGGACGGAACTCAGCACCGAAGACCACCGATGGGTTGTCGGCACTGGCGCTCGAGACGACGATCTGGGGGGCGGAGCCGCGGACGTACGCCGCGAAGAGTCGACCCAGGCTGTCTTGAGCGATGGTGAGCGCGGGCGTCTTGTACTTGGTAATCGTGACGGGGAAACCACTGTCCCGAACCCAGGTGTGATTGGAAAGACGGAAACGGTAAAGCAAAGCCGGCGTGCACGCCGAAGGGCAGCCCTGCGTCTCGGTCGACTTGACCGCCGTGACGTGGGAAGCCACAAAGAGATGGAATCCGTTCCACAAGACGTCGGCGGCTGAGTTGCGGCGTGGATCCAAGGCGATGCCCGTGTCGCTCCAGTTTCCTCCGGACAACTTCCAGATGTGGAAGCCATCGCCATTCGCGGCAGCCATGCTCGCCCACCACTTGTTGTCGGCGTACCAGAGCTTGCTCTCAGGCTTCTGCGCCGTTGGCGACGTGTTAGTGAATCCGCTGGGGAGGGTCTGATCCTGCGACCCGACAGACGTAACGGCATTGGCCGCAGGAGCGAAGGCGATGTCAACCGCGATCAGCCCGGTCCCGCTGAGCAGCATCGAGGCGGCTGCCACAACCGCAGGTGCGCGCCCTCGGCGGCGGGTGGACGAGAACAAGCGCATGAGCTTTCCCCCAAAATCAAAGGTGCATGGATCCCCAGAGTGAGGTACGCATCGTAACTGCCGGCACCAGGTGTGGGTAACCCGGATTCACGACACGAAAGCGTGACGATGCTCGAAGGCCCGACATTTACGCTCACCGACACGTTCCCTTAGGGCCGACATCGGTACTTGTTAGCCGTGCCTTATCGGAGGACGCTTCCCTCGAAACGGAACTATCACCGCTGTGTTAGGGCCTGATCGCGCGCCGTAAAGAAATTGGGTCAAAACATGACCGGATGATCTTCGCGAGGACCTGCTGCGAAAGGTCAACAGATGAGCACCGACGCGATTTGTCGGGTTGATTCTTCGGGACCGCACCCGGCTCCGCCTCGGATAGGTCGATGGATGTTCCTCGTCCGCGGTGTCGTCATGCTGGCGGGTTTGCTTTTCGGGTACGACCAAGGGGTCATTTCCGGAGCCCTGGAGGGAATTCAACAGAGCTTCAGCGTCAGCACGTTCATGCTCGAGGTCATCACGAACTGGGTCACCTTGGGGGCGATGGTCGGAGCCCTCCTAGCCCGAGTAACGCCGGTCTGGTGGATCTCATTGGAGAATCTGGCGTTTTCTGGGTGTTCGCCGCATTCTGTGTGGTCACGTATGTCTTCGTGCAACGAGTCATGCCCGAGACGAAGGGCCGGACCCTGGAAGAAATTGAAAATATGTGGGGCGATCCGAGCGAATTGAGTGCCGCCGTCGCGAACAACTAGGCCTGGAGCCGCGTCACCCAAGTCGCTCGAAGTGTGTCCTAGTCGACGGGTGCGTGACGGTATTCGTCGCAGACCACGACGACTGAAAAGGTTGCGGCTTCGAGTGCTGACTTGACGACGTCGTCGGGGAAGAAATACTGCTGATGAACTTCGTCGAAAGTGTCACTTCCGTCGCTGCGGGTGAATGTGACGTGGGTGGCGACGTTGCGTAGGTCGCGATCCACGGCATTGGAAAGTCGGAAGTCCTGACCCTGCGCAACACCTTCCACCACCGGTTTTGTGGCCGCAAGTTCCATCATCGCGTCCGTGTGGAGATCGCAGACGAACCAACCACGTGGACGCAGTTGCCGAGCCACTGCCGCGAGAGTCGAGACCACTGCCGCGGGCTGGAGGTAGTTCAGAACATCGAAGGTGGATAACGCGGCGTCGAAAGTGGCATCGACGCCGAGGTCGGGCAATTCCGCTTCGACGAGTGTCGTAACGGGATGTAGTCGGTGTCGGGCGCGTTCGAGCATGCTGCTCGAGGAGTCGATCCCGATGACCGCGTAGCCGAGCGCCTGGAGTTCCGCCGCTAAGAGGCCGGTACCGCAGCCCACATCAAGTACCGACTCGACGTTGGCGTCGGTTCGCCATGCATCGTGGATAAATCGGGCCCACTGCTCGTAGCACGGGTCAACAACCATGTCGTCGTACACCTCAGCAAGCCGGGTGTAGGACGACATCGGTTCAAACATCGATTGCGTGTTGGTCGGTGGTCAGCCGACATTCCTCAGATGATCCGATTCTCAGATACCGAGTGCCTTGGCTTTCGCTGCTGAGAACTCCTCGTCGGAGAGCATGCCTTGAGCATGCAAGGATGCTAATTGCTGAACCTTGGCGATCGGGTCATCTGCGGCAGGCGCCGCGGCCACTGGAGCCGCCATCTGTTGCTGCGTGGCCTGTTGTTCTTGGGCTGCGTACTTCTGGTTCTGCCTGTTCGCTACGCGCCCAGAAACCGCCGTTGCAGTTCCGGCGACTACGGCCGTACGCGCCGCCATTCGCAGGAGTCCCATGATGTCTTTTCGGTGGGCGTGAGCGTGTAGTCAGACGCTGTGGGGGAGTGCGGCATCGACGACTTGGGCGGGAATCCGAATTCGATCGATGAGAAACGCATCGGCCTCGCGAAGTGCGGTCACTAGGCGTACCGCCCAGGCGTTCTCCCAGGCGATCATCGCAACCGAAGTGTTGGGGTCGAGGTCGTCGGCGATCTCGTCGGCATCTTCAGCGCCGAGTGCGCCGGGCTCGTGGATCTCGATGCCGACGAAGTCGGGCTGCAAGTCGCCGTCAAGGTCAGCGACAGCGAATGACGCGATCGTCCCGTCGGCAGCTTTTGAGACGAAGAGCAGATCTAGGATTCGAATGATCCCGGAGTCGACGAGGTCGGCCAAAGCCGGTGCGATCTTTCCGGTGAACTTGTTGCCGGGGAAGCCGATGATGGCGACTTCGACTGGACCGATGGCCATGCGTCACTCCTCCCAAATTTTCGTGCCCGGGTAGGTGATCCAACTAGCCTCGTAGTGCGGTCACTAACCCTAACCGCATTCGGTTCGCATCTCGTGGTGACAGGTGAAATCCACCCCGTGTGGGCACGATTTGACCGGTGGGTTCCAGCCATGAGAGGGCATGATGCGACCGGTCGAGGACGAAGGGGACGGGGGGTGATAGTTAGTGTGAGCGATTTTCGGTCCGCCTTCGGGCGTGCGCCGGCGCTTGCGTGGCGGGCCCCGGGCAGGGTCAATCTGATCGGAGAGCACACCGACTACAACGGCGGGTTTGTCCTGCCGATTGCCCTGCAACTGGGTGTACGTGTGCTTGTTGCGCCTCGTGATGATCAGCGCCTCCGGCTGCTGTCAGCGCAGAATCCAAGCGAGCCGATCGTCGTCGACCTTCGAGCAGCGAGGCCCGGTGGAGTTCCCGGCTGGCCGGCGTACGCCGCTGGGGTCGCGTGGGTGCTCATCCAACGTGGGGTTGAAATTCGCGGTGCCGATATTTTCGTCGATGGCTCCCTTCCCAGCGGTGCGGGCCTTTCCTCATCCGCGGCACTTGAATGCGCTATCGCAGGGGCGCTGTTGGCCTTGGCTGGGACCAACATGACACCGCGCGATGTCGCGCTAGTCGCGCAAGAGGCGGAAAACGAATTCGTCGGCGTGCCCTGCGGTCTCATGGATCAACTGGCGTCGACGATGGGTGAGGCAGGCCACGCACTTTTCGTGGATACGCGTTCGCTTGCCGTCGAACCGGTCCCGTTCGATCAAAACTCGCGCGAGCTGGAACTTCTCGTCGTCGATACCAGAGTGCGCCACCGGCTTCTGGACGGTGGGTACGCCCAACGGCGTACGTCGTGTGAAAGGGCCGCAAACCTGTTGGGGGTCGAGAGTCTCCGGGACCTCGGGCTCGCAGACCTTGAGGCGGCAACGAAAGTGCTATCTGACGACGTTCTTGCTCGCCGGGTTCGCCACGTTGTGACTGAAAATCAACGCGTCCTCGACGTGGTCGCATTGATGCGCCACGGTCGGGTTGGCGACATCGGACCCATTCTCGCGGCGTCGCACGCATCTCTGCGCGATGACTACGAAGTCAGTTGTACCGAGTTGGATCTAGCCGTTGACGTTGCGATGTCAGTCGGGGCCTACGGTGCACGTATGACCGGTGCCGGGTTCGGCGGTTCAGCTATCGCCCTCGTTGATCGCGCTTTGGTCGCCGATTTGAGAGCCAAAGTAGTGAGGGCATTCGACCGCGCGCATCTTCGCTCGCCGGCAATCTTTAACGCCGTTGCGTCCGCAGGCGCGGGTCCGGACTTCCTGTGACCAACGCCGGCGTTCTGAACATCGCCTATCGTCAGGAATCGTTGAGTCGACTTCGAGCTGGCGTGGACGTGCTCGTGATCGGCGGCGGAGTCACCGGCGCCGGTGTCGCACTTGACGCTGCACTGCGTGGATTGTCGGTCGGACTTGTCGAGCAACGTGACTTCGCTGCCGGCACATCGAGTCGATCCAGCAAACTTGTCCATGGCGGCCTGCGCTATCTCGAACAGTTCAACTTTGGCTTGGTCCGTGAAGCGTTGCGCGAGCGCGCGCTATTGCTGGACCGACTCGCGCCCCATTTGGTACGACCGCTCCCGTTCTTGTATCCACTCGCCCATCGAGTGTGG
>JBBRTC010000021.1:0-31991 GCA_038244765.1 Candidatus Nanopelagicales bacterium
CAGCCATCGACTCCAGGATCGGATCGATTCCATGCGTTCCTTTCAAATTGGCGCGAGATGGCACATGGAGTACGACCGGAAGTCGGCGCGTGGCGAACGGTGGCTCGGGCGCGGCCCACAGATCGGCGTCAATGACCACCGGAAGCCACTCGGCGCGAGGCACGAAATCGAGCAGGTCGGGCGTCGACACAAATTGCGGCCCACTGAAGCTCTCACTCAAGGCGAGGTTGTCGTCGGCAATCTTCTGCAGCAAGTCCAGATAATCTCGTTCGAGATCATCGAAAGGAGTTCGTGGATAGAGAGAGCGATGCATCGATGGACTGCGCACTTCCGACCCATGCCACAGCAGACCGATCCGAATTCCCGCGTTCTCCAGGGCGGGCAGATCTCCGCTGATGTGATCGCCGTTCAGGGTGCCAAACACGGGTCGTCCCGCCTCAGCGAGTACGTGGGTTGTGCGGGTGAGAAGCCGCTCTTGCTGCGCCAACTGCCAACGCAGTTGTCCGAACTCTTGCTTCGTCACAGGTCGATCTGCCGGGAATGGCAACACGGGGTGAGTAACGGCAAAGACGTCGACGCTGACTCCTTCACACCACCGCTCCACGGCGCGGCCCCACGCCCACCCCTGTCCCGCGTAGTTGGCCGGGCCGATGCTGAGGCGCAACGGATCCTTGAAGAGGTGGCGCTGTTCAGAAACTTGTGCACGGCGTACCGGAGTCGCGGTATCCGGCAATGGTCGGAGCCCAGTCAAATTCGTGTAGAGCGAGATCAGCACCCGCGATTGAACCTCCCACGAAAACTTCTTCAGGGTCCCCAGGCTGACCCTGTCGGCATATTCGCGGGGGTCAGCCAAGACTTTGCGGATCGCCTCAGCGCAACTGACAGCGTCACCAGGGGTGAAGCTTTCGCCGTTTCCGAAGATCTTCAACGCGGGACCTTGGACTGCCAGGTCACTACCCACGATAGGAATTCGCGCGTGCATGTATTCGTAAAACTTGCTGGCCAAACTGACAGACGTGTTCGGCGTTTCATCGAACGGGCAGAGCCCCACAGTTGCGGTCGACAAGAAGGCAACAACCTGATCCGCAGGAACGTAGTCGGCCACGTGAATTCGGTCTCGGACTCCCAATTCGGTTGCCAAGTCCAGCAGTTCGAGCAGATGTGCGTCTCGGCGAGAACCAACGACAAGACCCAAGTGTGCGTCAGGGACGAGAGGGAGTGCCCGCACGACAGTGCCGACGCCACGATCGGGAGCGAGCCATCCGCTATAGACGAGCAAGTTCACGTCGGGACCGACCCCGCATTCGCTGCGAACATCTTGGCGGCAGCGTGATTCCGAGAAGGGAACATTTCTGACGACCGTGGGGGTAGCCGCGAGTTCGTATCGGTGCTGAAGGACCGTCGCAAGTTCATCCGACACCGTGACGACGGCATCGGCTCGACGGATGAACTCCTCTTCGAGTCCGCGGTAAGCCGGACCGTCAGCTGGCCGCCAGCGCACGCCTTGGACGTACTCGTGCGAGTCGTACAACCAGGTCGTTGCCTGGCGCCCCTCGCCAGCACGTTTTGCGGTCAAGACCGCGGCCGCGCGGCCGGCTATGCCCAACATGGTGATGTCGTGGGCATGAATGAGATCGGGGTCGAGCATGTCAATCCGAGGGCCGTATGCGCGTTCCATGTCATGCAACTGCGGGCTGAGATAGCGCCAGTCCTCGGTGCGTCGACGCTTGTGAGCTTCCCTCCTGTACGTCGTGCGCCCCCCTACCGCAAGCCGCCGAATCCGGCGGCGGACACCGACCACTTTGCGGCGCAACAAGATGAACACCAGACTCAGTCGGATTCTCAGGCCCGCCAAGAACGACACATGGGGAAGGGAGAGCCGCCGATCAATTGCTTCGCGGTTGAGCGCATTGGCCCACGCTCGTGCAGCCTGCATCTCCTCTCGGCTCGCATACCCGAAGGGCCGAATCATTCGGCGCCACAAACTCGTCACTGGCGTCCGATGATTTCGGGACAACACTGGTCTGACTTCAAGTCGATGAATCGAGACTCGACCCATTCGCTCTTCGCCTGCAGGTGTGCGCGGAGTCGCGCGCCCGATCAAATGCACATCCCAGCCGGCATCAGCAGCGCTCAGTGCAGTCTTGATTACCCGCGAATCGCCGGTGATGCCATTGGCGACAACCATGACAACCCGCGGCGGGCGGAGTCCGTCACGATCGTCGCTGACCAGTGAGTCTGCAGACAGTGGGAGGCCGTTCACACCGCTCCCTCAACAAAGAACTTGTGGCGCAAGGCATTCAGAATTCTATCGATTCACTTCTTAGACGATGCTCTGAGACACACCGCTTTGGGCCGACTCGATCATCAATACCGCGACGGCAACGGTGGCAAGGCCCTGACGCATCGTCACGATGTCGGATTCCTTACCCCGCACGGCGTCACGGAAGGCTTCATGCTCCGTGCGCAAAGGTTCGGGCTTGGCGAAGGCGTAGCGGACCATGTCTCCTTCACTCACACCACGGAATTTCGCAATGGCGTCCCACTGGGTCGACACAGTTCCGTTGGCAAAGAATGTGAGGTCGGCGGTCAACGTGTCAGCAACCAGCGTGCCTTTCTCGCCGGTCACGATCGTGACTCGCTCCTTCATCGGTGAAAGCCAGTTCACCAGATGCGAAGTGACCGTGCCGTCAGCAAGAAGTCCCACCGCCGCAACGAGATCTTCGTGCTCGCGACCGCTCTTGTACGCGGTCCGGGCCGACACGGCGACGAAGGGTTGCTGTGTCACCCAGGCCGTCAGATCGATGTCGTGAGTCGCGAGGTCTTTGATCACTCCGACGTCGGCAATTCGAGATGGGAACGGGCCTTGCCGACGCGTCGCGACCTGGTAAACAGCTCCGAGATCGTCCTGCTCAAGGCGGTGACGGCATTGCTGTAGTGCCGGGTTGTACCTCTCGATGTGTCCGACCGCTCCAACGAGACCCGCAGCGTCGAACGCATCGGCGAGTTTCGCGGCAGAGGCAACGTCGACCGCAAGTGGCTTCTCGATCATGGCGTGAACGCCAGCCGACGCCAACGCAAGACCAACCTCTTCGTGCAAACCGGTGGGAACCGCGACCATGCAGTAGTCGAGTCCCAGAGCAATGAGTTCGTCAATGGTCGCCACGACGGGCCGACCACCCGCAACTCCGTGAACATCACCAGCGGGATCTGCGACGCCGACGAGGTCGACACCATCGAGGGAGGCCAGAACACGGGCGTGATTTCGTCCCATCATCCCCAGCCCGATGAGGCCGGCACGCAAGTTGGTCACTAGGCACCGGCCTTTGCCACAGCATTGACGCTTTCAACGATTCGTTCAAGGTCTCCGGCCGAAAGGGACGGATGAATGGGCAGCGACAAAGCCTGCAGGGCAGCGGTTTCGGTCACCGGGAGATCCATAGTCAGCCCGAACGACGGGAGCCGATGGTTGGGGATCGGGTAGTAGACACCCGTCCCGACGCCGCGATCCGCGAGGGCTGCTGCAAAGGCATCTCGATCCTGGCCAACAACGCGGATCGTGTACTGGTGATAGACGTGCACTGCTCCGGACGCCACTGGCGGCACAACAACGCCTTCAATATTCTCATTCAAGAACGCAGCATTCTGCTGACGCTGCGCGGTCCAGCCTGCCAACTTGCGCAACTGAACGCGGCCGATGGCGGCATGGACGTCGGTCATGCGCGTGTTGAAGCCCACGACCTCGTTTTCGTAGCGGCGTTCCATCCCTTGATTGCGGTATAGCCGTACGAGCCGGGCGAGTTCTTCCGCCGGCGTCGAGACCATCCCACCTTCACCGGAAGTCATGTTCTTGGTGGGATAGAAGCTGAAGGCACCGAAGTCTCCAAAGGCGCCAACCGGCGTACCGTGAAGAGACGCAGCGTGCGCTTGGGCGGCGTCTTCAAACAACAGCAATCCATGCTCGTCGGCGATAGTCCGGAACTCCACCATCGCTGCGGGGTGGCCATACAGATGTACGGGCATGATCGCCTTCGTCCGCGGCGTGATGGCAGCGCGAACGGCTTCTGGGTCAAGACAGAAGTAATCCAGTTCAATATCGGCAAACACCGGCGTGGCACCGGACAACGCGACTGAGTTCGCCGTTGCCGCGAAAGTAAATGACGGCACGATGACTTCATCGCCGCGGCCAACGCCGGCGGCGATGATGCCCATGTGCAGGGCCGAGGTTCCGGAGTTCAAGGCGACGCATATGCGCCCACCGACCACGTCGGCGAACTCCGCTTCAAACGCGGCGACCTCTGGACCGCCGGCGATCATTCCGGATTGCAAAACTCGATCGACGGCTTCTCGCTCCTCCTCACCGATGATTGGTTTGGCAGCCGGAATCATCGGCGCCTTCGTCGCGTTACTCATCCGGTGACCTCCGTCAAGATGTCAGGTCCAATCTGCTTGTACAGGGAACCCGTGTTTGGGCAGCGGAAGAGATCTTCGCCCGCGTCCTCCAGCGGCACTCCCGCCCGACCGACCCAGCGAAGTCGTCGGGCTGGAACCCCTGCTACCAGTGCGAAATCAGGAACGTCTTTCACGACAACCGAACCTGCGGCGACCAGGGCCCAGCGCCCGACAGTCACCGGCGCGACGCACGTCGTCCGGGCGCCAATCGACGCACCTTCACGAATCGTGACACCCACTTGTTCCCAGTCGTGCCCGCTCTTGAGAGATCCATCGGGGTTTACCGCGCGCGGGTAGTGATCATTGGTCAGGACGACGGCCGGACCGATGAAAACTCCGTCTTCAAGTACGGCCGGCTCATAAACCAAGGCGTAGTTCTGCACTTTGCAGTTGTCGCCCATGTGGACGCCTGTGCCAATGTAGGCGCCGCGGCCGATAACACAGTTCGTCCCAAGAACGGCGCCTTCACGCACCTGTGCCAGGTGCCACACCGACGACCCCGCACCAATGACCGCACTGTCGTCGACGTCAGCGGTGTCGACAACCTTGACATCAGATCGCTCACTGACCGTCATACATCTTCCATCGTCGCAGCGGTTTCACCGACGTTGACAAACGTCGTGTAGGCATCGACGACGTCCTGTGGCGGGGCGTGCAACCTCATGCGGCCTTGATGCATCCAGATTGCGTCGGTGCACATATCACGAATTGATGCGAGAGCATGACTCACGAACACCATAGTTCGCGCCTGACCGACCAACTCCATCATCTTGTTGGTGGCCTTCTCTTTGAACTTGGCATCACCGGTGGAAAGTGCCTCATCCACCAGCAAGATGTCGGGTTCCATATGAACTGCGACCGCGAAGGCCAAGCGCGCGTACATGCCCGAGGAATAGGTCCGCATCGGCAAGTCCATGAAGTCGCCAAGCTCGGTCCAGTCAGCGATTTCCTCGTACTTCGCCTCGATCTCCCTGCGGGTGTAGCCAGCTGCTAGTCCGCCCAGGACGACGTTCTCGTGGCCGGAGAGTTGGCCGTTGAAGCCGACTCCAAGCGACAAGAGTGTGCTGACGCGACCGATGACTTCGATGCGGCCCCTCGTGGGCGGAAGGATCCCGGCTATCGCGCGAACTAGTGTCGATTTGCCGGCGCCATTGCTGCCGATGATGCCGAGAACCGTCCCTTGTCTTACGTCAAAGGAGACGCCTCGCACCGCTTCGATTTCGCGGACTTGGCGTTCGCCCCGACCAGCTCGCAGAATCGCGCTGCGCAGGGTCGGTCGCTTCTCGAAAGTCGTTCGATAGGTGATATCGAGATCGCGGACACTAATCGTTAAGCGCTCAGATGCGGACGGCAAAGTCACGCTCCCTCGTGAGGAACATGAACGCGCCGAGAACGAGCGATGCGAGCGACCAGGCCAGCGCAATACCCCATGTTCCTACGGTGGGGACCTTGCCTTCGATCAAGATGTCGCCCCATCCCCCGCACAGCGCAAACAATGGATTGAAGATCTCAAACGCTTTGAACTTCTCGGGGATGACTTCAGGCACCCACAAGACAGGTGAGGCATAGAGCCAGATCCGAGTGACGTACGGAAGAAAACTGCTGGTGTCTCGAAAGTAGACCTGAAACGTCGCAAGCATCATTGCGAGACCGGTGGCGAAGAGCATTACGAGTGCGAACCACGGAATTGCAAGTAGCTGAACAGGATTGGGACGCAACCCGGAGATGAGGTAAGCCGCGTAGAAGACGATCATGGTCGGCAAGAAACGGAAAAAGGCGGTACGTACAGCGGAAAGCGGCAGGAGAATTCTTGGGAACGCCGTGTTCATGACGAGTTTCCCAGCCGAGATGACCGAGGATGCGCCGCCGGTCATGCAACCGGCGATGAAGTAGAAAAGAAACAACCCGCCCAGAAGGTAGGCAAAATAAGACGGCGGTTTCGAGCCGCCCAAGATGATGACGAGCAGATAATAGACAGCGCCGAGTAGTAGGGGATTCAGCACATTCCAAAGCTGACCAATCACGGTGTTGGACTGAGCTGCTCGAATTCCCGAGCGAGACATCTCCAACGCGAACTCTCGCCTGCGCCAGAGTTCACGCGCGTACGGCTTCAGCTTGGGCAGGCCAGCCCGGTAGGGCTCATAGACGTGGTGTACGCCGAGGTACGCGTCGTCTTCGTCGATGACGGGAACAGACACGCAACTACCTTCCGGGGGGACAGTCAGGGTCGCCGGTGTCAAACGCCTGGCGCGTGCGACATCCTAACGCGAAAGACGGAGTCTCCCGCGTACCTCAACCCCGGCCAGCGCCAAGATTTCGAGGCGACGTGAGGAACCCCACACCCCAGCAGCCGTGCATTGTGGCGTACGCCACGGGTAGCTGGATCCATGCCTTCATCGGCAGACCACGACCGGTCATCAGCGAGCCACCAGCCACTAACGCGACGTATCCGGCCGGCGCGAGCCAACAGAGTCGAAGCGGCGCGTTGTCGAGGACGATTGCGAGGGAACCGGCTGCGATGCCAGCGAGTACCCCCAGGACCGCAATCGGGGCCGCGAGGTAACGCAACGCCCCAGTTCTGGTCACCGTGTCGGGGTGGCGACGCATGACCACGCGACGCCAGCGGCCGTACTCGAAGTACTGGCGAGCGAGGCGAGCGACGGTGGGACGTGGCCGGTATGAGACGACGAGATCGGGCGTGAACCACACGAGCCCCCCGGTCTCGCGGATCCGATGATTCATCTCCCAGTCCTGGGCTCGGAGGAAAGTCTCGTCATAGCCGTTGACTCGTTGGAGCGCGCGGCGTTGGAAGGAACCCAGATAGACGGATTCGGCAGGGCCTTCCGCTCCGCCCACATGAAATGCAGCCCCGCCCACGCCCAGTTTCGAAGTCATTGCTCGAGCGACGGCCTGCTCGAATGGCGATTCACCCACAGCGGCCATCACGCCGCCAACGTTGTCCGCACCGGTGCGGAGCAGCGTCTCGACGGCAGTTCGGATGTAGTTCGGCGGCATTACGGCGTGTCCGTCTGATCGCACCACGATCGGATTCTTCGACGCGGCGATTGCGGCATTGAGCCCGTTGGGCGTACGTCCGGTGGGGTTCGGTACTGACGTAACGCGAGGGTCCGCAGTTGCGAGATCCCTCGCTATCTCGTTCGTGCGGTCCGTGGACGGCCCGAGCGCCACGATGACGTCCCAGTTGCCCGAATAGTCCTGCGCCAGGATCGAACGGACCGCCTGGGCCAGGTGGCGCTCCTCGTTGAGCACGGGCATGACCACCGACACGCCCGGAAGTGACCTGGGGAACTCCTGGGGGTCCCCCGGTCGTTGGTTCATGGGCGATGACGCTAGCCCAAGCCGCGCACGAGAGCCGGTGGCTGGTGTCGGTGCTCGCCGTTGACGCCAGCCAAGAGGGACCCGGGACGTCGGGAACCTGAAGTGCGTCCTGAACGACTTATAGTGACAACGTTGCCGATCGCGTGCCCGATCGCCGGCGCACCCACCCGGAGGACCTCCCGTGTCAGGTACGAACCCGCCCGCCCGTACGCGCCCGCGCATGGGCGTGATCATTGGTGTTGTCGCTTCCCTGGCCGTACTTGTTACCAGCGCCGCCGGCTACGCGACGGTGGACAATCTGATTTCCAAGGTCCAGACACTCGATAACGTGATCGACCCTGGCTCCGGTGATGGGCCTGCGGTCGGCACCGATGCCATCAATATCTTGGTGTTGGGTTCGGACAACCGCGACGGTCTCAGCCGTGCCGAGCAAAGCAAATTGACCCTCGGCCATGCAGACTACGGCCAACACAGCGACACGATCATGATCATTCACATCGGCAGCGACACCAGCCACGTCACCGCATTGAGTTTGCCGCGCGACACCCTCGTCACGATCCCCGACTACACCGACCCCAATGGGAAGAACCACCCGGCTCACCAAGCCAAGATCAACGCGGCCTTCGGTGCAGCAGGTGGCGGCGCCGCTGGTGCCCGACTTGTCACCCGAACTGTTCAGGACCTCACCGGAATCAAGATCAATCACTACGTCGAGGTCAACTTCCAAGGCTTCCTCAACATGGTCGACGCCCTCGAGGGCGTACCGGTATGTCTGACCAAACCGTTGAAGGACAAGGCAAGCGGCCTGGATTTGCCCGCAGGGAAGCAGACGATCAGTGGCCCGCAGGCGCTGGCCTATGTCCGCGTACGACACATCGATCCGACCCAAGACCTGGGCCGGATCCAACGCCAGCAAACGTTCATTTCCTCGATGATCCAAAAGGCTATGAGCGGCGACACCATCCGCAACCCGCAGAAATTAAGCGGCTTCCTCGGCGCCGCGCTGTCGAGTCTCAAAGTCGACAGCGGCCTGGATCGAAACACCATGTTTGATCTTGCCAACCGACTCAGCGGAATCAACATCAAGAACATCAACTTCATCACCGCGCCGGTCAAGAACGCCGACTACCGCGGAGTCCCTGGACTGGGATCGACTGTTCAACTCAGCCCGAATCTGTCCAAAACGATTTTCGCCGAGATAGCGAACGACGAACCGGTTGTCGCGCCCGTCACCGCGACCACCGTTGCAGTCGCCCCCACCAAAATCAGCGTGAAGGTCTTCAATGCAGGTGGAGTCAAGGGAATGGGCGCCAAAGCTGCGACCGACCTGAGGACCGCCGGTTTCGCGGTCCCGACGGCAGCCGCGACCGCGCCGAACGCCGCACCTAGTCCGGCAACTGCCACGGTGGTGAAGTACGACCCGCGCTTCGACACCTCAATGCTCACGTTAAAGGCGGCACTGCCGGACGCACAATTTGTGCCGACCAAGGGGCTGGGTCGCGTGTTCCAGGTGTACGTCGGATCGAGTTACAGCGGTCTCACGACGTTCACTGTCGCGAAGAAGGTCAACTCTCACCTCAATGCGCGCAGCGCGGCGGACAACATCTGCGGCTAGACCGAATGAGCGTTCGCGTCGCGACTAATCCGGGGTGCGACTAGTCGGGGCCCGACTATTCCGGGCGCGACTCGCGTTCAGCGCGGATCGCCTCACGCCGGTGAAGCCGATTCGCCCGTCGAATCTCCGCCTCACGCCACCGCGCTCGATCCGCGTCTGTTTCGGGGACTACTTGCGGTATCCGATGAGGTCGCTCGTCGTCGCCGATTCCCACGAAGACGAGGTACGCCGAACCCACGTGGTGATCAGCGAGGCTCGCGTCGTCCCATCGTTGAGCAGTCACGCGTACGCCGATTTCCATCGATGTTTCGCCGGTCCAATTCAACTGGCCCTTACACGTGAGCACATCGCCAACGCGCACCGGCTCGAGAAACACCATTTCGTCTATCGACACGGTCACGGCTTTGTCGCGTGTGTGTCGCGCCGCGCATGCACCCGCGACATCATCAACCATCTTCATGATCGATCCACCGTGGACGTTGCCGTGCAAGTTTGCGTCGGTGCTGTCCATGATTCGGGCCAGCGTCACCCGAGAGAACGACGTCGGGTTCGGCTCGAGATTCACGAACCGAAGTCAACCACCCGCGGCGCTGGATCTGCGTTAGTCGCGCAAGTAGCGGCGCGCCATCACGATGCGCTGTACCTGGTTCGTGCCCTCGTAAATCTGGGTGATCTTCGCATCGCGCATCATCCGCTCCACCGGAAAATCCTTCGTGTAGCCGTAGCCACCCAGGAGCTGAACGGCATCGGTTGTGACCTCCATTGCCATGTCCGAGGCGTAACACTTGGCGGCAGCGCCGAAGAACGTGAGCTCCCGATCGTTGCGTTCACTCATCGCCGCGGCTTGGTAGACAAGTGCCCGAGCGGCCTCCACTTTCATCGCCATGTCCGCGATCATGAACTGGAGCCCCTGGAAACTCGCAACAGGCTTCCCGAATTGCTTGCGTTCCTTGATATAGGCTGCCGAAAAGTCCAGTGCACCCTGGGCAATCCCAAGTGCCTGCGCCCCGATCGTGATTCGGGTGTGGTCCAGCGTGCGCATCGCGGTGGAGAAACCGCTGCCGGGCTCGCCGATGATTCGGTCCGCGGGGATTCGACAGTTGACGAAGAGCAATTCGCACGTCGGCGAACCCTTGATGCCAAGCTTCTTTTCTGGCGGTGCGATGGTGAATCCCGCATCGTTCTTCTCGACCACAAACGCGGAGATTCCCTTGGTGCCCACGTCGGGTTCGGTCACCGCCATCACGGTGTAGTAGTCGGCGATCCCGGCATTGGAGATCCAACTCTTCTGACCATTGAGCACCCAAGCGTCCCCATCGAGGACTGCGCGCGTCCTCATGCCACCAGCGTCGCTACCTGCTTCGCGCTCGGACAGGGCGTACGCGAACATTGCCTCGCCTCGAGCTAGGGGAGGCAAATACTTCGCCTTGAGTTCGTCCGACGCGGCGAGCAAGAGCGGCATGCTGCCGAGTTTGTTAACCGCCGGGATGAGCGAACTTGAGGCACAAACGCGGGCTACCTCTTCGATGACGATGACTGCCGCGAGCGCATCGCCCCCAGCTCCGTCGTACTCCTCCGGAACGTGAATTGCGTGGAAATCACTGGCAATAAGGGCCGCATTAACATCGTGGGGGAACTCACACGTCTCGTCAATTTCCGCGGCCCGAGGCGCGATCTTGTCGCTCGCCAGCGAGCGGACGGCCTCGCGGAGCATCTCGTGCTCATCGGAAAGCCGGAACAAATCGAAGTCTGCATTGCCCAACGAACCCATGGCCGAAGTGTGCCATTACCCTAACTCGACTCGTGAAGACCCCCGAGTTCATACCGGCGCGACAAGGAGATCCATGGCACCCCGGTTGAGCGTGATTGGCACCGGTTACCTCGGCGCAACTCACGCTGCCTGCATGGCCGACCTCGGCTTCGAGGTACTCGGGCTCGACGTTGATCCCGACAAAGTGGCGCTGCTCAGTTCGGGCGAAGTTCCGTTCTACGAGCCGGGGCTCGGCGACGTTCTCAAACGAGCCCTCGCGTCTGGACGGTTGCGGTTTACGACGTCGTACGCCGAAGTGGCCGAATTCGCCGACGTGCACTTCCTGTGCGTCGGAACTCCGCAAAAACACGGCTCAAACGCAGCAGATCTCACCTATGTAGACGCCGCGGTCACGTCGCTGGCCGCCCATCTCGAGCGCGCGTGTCTCGTGGTCGGTAAGTCCACGGTCCCAGTCGGTACGGCTGATCGACTCGCTGGCCTGCTGAACTCACTTTCACCAGTGGGCGCAGACGCAGAACTAGCCTGGAATCCCGAGTTTCTGCGTGAGGGATTCGCTGTAGAGGACACCGTGTCACCAGATCGACTCGTCGTGGGCGTGCGATCTGCGCGCGCAGAAGCGACCTTGCGCGAGGTCTACGCGCGTCAACTCGACTCAGGCGTGCCGTTCGTCGTGACGGACTTTCCGACCGCGGAGTTGGTCAAAGTTGCGGCGAATTCTTTCCTTGCCACCAAGATTTCTTTCATCAACGCGATGGCCGACGTGTGCGAAGCAGCCGGCGGCGACGTCACGATGCTTGCGAAAGCCATCGGCTATGACACCCGCATCGGAAGTCGATTCCTTCAAGCTGGTCTCGGATTCGGTGGCGGCTGCCTGCCTAAGGACATTCGGGCCTTCATGGCTCGTGGCGGCGAGCTCGGCGTGGGTACCGCACTGGCTTTCTTGCGCGAAGTCGACGAGATCAACATGTCCCGGCGTACTCGCACGGTCGAGGTGGCTCGCGAGTTGGTCGGTGGGTCCTTGTTGGGAATCAACATTGCCGTACTAGGCGCCGCATTCAAGCCAGACAGCGACGACGTGCGCGACTCCCCCGCGCTCAACGTCGCCGCGGCTCTGCAACTCCAAGGGGCGCGGGTCCGAGTCTTCGACCCGCAGGCCGTGGAGAACGCGCGCAAACTCTTCCCCACGTTGGACTACGCGACCTCGACTGATGATGCGTGCGCTGGCGCGGACCTCGTGCTGCTGCTCACCGAGTGGCAAGAGTTCCGCGACATCGATCCCGCCCAACTTGGACCGAGTGTCCGGGTACGCCGCGTCCTGGACGCACGCAACGCGTTGGATCCTGCATTGTGGCGAGCGGCGGGCTGGACGTACCGCGGCCTCGGCCGCCCCCACGCATAACTAGCGGCTCAAGATCAAAGTTTGAGGGCAAAACCTGAAGTTAAACTTCAGGTTCGTACCACTAAGGCGGAAAAGTGGGGGTTAGGCAAAGCCGGTTCCCGGGGCAGATCGCTTGCGGCGCAAGGCTTCTCCCTTTGCTTTAGCTTTTGTGTTGAGTTCCACCTGAAACTCGACCATCGCGGTGCGTAGTCGGGTCGCCTCGTCCCCCTCGCCACTTCCCAGAATACGGACCGCGAGCAACCCCGCGTTTCGCGCATTGCCGACAGCGACAGTCGCTACCGGCACTCCGCCAGGCATCTGCACGATCGAGAGCAGCGAGTCCACGCCGTCGAGATTCTCCAGCGGCACAGGTACGCCGATGACGGGCAATTCGGAAAGCGCCGCGACCATCCCTGGTAGGTGGGCGGCCCCACCGGCTCCAGCAATGATCACCCGCAGACCCCGACTCGAGGCGGAGTCGGCGTAGGCGACCATCTCTCGTGGCATCCGGTGCGCCGATACGACATCGACTTCGTACGACACCCCAAAGTCGTCGAGGACGAGCGCGGCGGCTTCCATTGTGGGCCAGTCTGAATCGCTGCCCATGATGATCCCCACCACTGGCGCGTCTGGTGCTTCACTCATCGATGACTCCGCTCAAGTAGTCGGCCGCGTGGTGGGCTCGGTCCAACAGTGACTCAAGGTCGTCACCGATAACAGTGACATGACCGATCTTTCGCCCAGGGCGTACGTCTTTCCCGTACATGTGGACGCGCAATCCAGGGTCTCGGGCCAGGACATGCAAGTACGCCGGATAGATCGTGGGCAAGTCTCGCCCCAGCACATTGACCATCACGCTGTACGGCGCGATTGCCGCGGGCGAACCCAGTGGCAAATCGAGAACCGCGCGCAGGTGGTTCTCGAACTGGCTCGTGACAGCGCCGTCCAAACTCCAGTGCCCCGAGTTGTGTGGGCGCATCGCTAACTCGTTGACCAAGACTCCTTCGTCGGTGTCAAAGAGTTCGACGGCGAGCATTCCGGTAACTCCGAGGGCGCCAGCAATCCGCAGCGCTATCTCTTGTGCCGCGGTCGCGTGGTTGTCGGCGAGTCCCGGTGCCGGAGCGACGACTTCGGTGCAAATGCCGTTGGTCTGAACCGTGCGAACGACGGGATATGCGACGGCCTGACCTTGTGGCGATCGCGCTACTTGAGCCGCTAGCTCTCGAGTGAAGGCAACAAACTCTTCGACCAACCAGCGCGTACCGCCAGCCAAAACCGTTGTTGCCAGGATGTTTTTAGCATCGTCGACGGAGTCCAACACCCAGACACCACGACCGTCGTAGCCTCCGCGCGAGACCTTCAGCACCACCGGCCACCCAGCCTCGGCGGCGAAATCTGCGACGTCATCGGCGTTCGCCGCGACCCGCCAGCGAGGGCATGGGATGCCCGCATCGGTCAGCGCCTCGCGCATCACGATCTTGTCCTGGGCGTGTACCAACGCGCTCGGTCCCGGCCTCACCGCGACTCCGAGGGCGATCAATTCATCCAAATACTGCGGGGGCACGTGCTCGTGGTCAAAGGTGACCACGTCGCATCCCTGGGCGAAATCGAGGATCGCCGCCAGATCGTCGTGTCGTCCAATTCGAACGTCGGGGATGACTTGAGCGGCGCTTTCATTGGATGTGGTGGCGAGAACTCGCAATCGAATTCCCAACTCAATCGCCGGTCCAGCCATCATTCGCGCCAGTTGCCCTCCGCCGATGACACCAACGGTCGGAAAATCGCCATCGGGGAGAGCTTTCGCCGATTTGTTCGCAGGATGCGAGTCAGACACGCAGGGGAGCCTACCGATCGCCTATCAGCTTCTCGGCAGGCCGAGTTCGCGCGCGATGACCATCCGCTGGACCTCGCTGGTGCCTTCCCCAATCTCCAGAACCTTGGCATCTCGGTAAAAGCGACCAACGGGAAAGTCCAGCATGAATCCGTAGCCCCCGTGGACTTGAGTGGCGTAGCGCGCGTTGTCCATCGCCGCGTTTGACGCGTTGAGTTTCGCAATGGCCGCCGCCAACTTGAAGGGTTCGTTTCGACTCATGCGGTCGGCGGCGTCGCGCCACGCCAACCGAGCTGTGTGAGCGCGCAACTCCATGTCAGCGACCTGGAACGCAACGGCTTGGTAGGTCGCAATCTGGTGACCAAAGGCCTCACGTTGTTGGGTGTACCGCACCGATTCGTCAACGCAGCCTTGCGCGAGCCCGGTAGACAACGCCGCGATCGCGACGCGACCTTCATCGAGAATCTCCAAGAACTGCGCGTAGCCGCGACCACGCATGCCGACCAGATTCGCCGCTGGGACGCGTACGTCGTCAAATGCCAACTCGTGGGTATCCGATGCGTCCCACCCCACTTTGGCGTACGAGGGGGCCACCGTCAGTCCCGGTGTTCCGGCCGGAACGAGGATCGTGGAGATCTCCCGCTTGCCGCTGGCATCCGCTCCAGTGACCGCCGTCGCGGTGATGAACGAGGTGATCTCAGTACCGCTGTTGGTGATGAAAGCCTTGGTCCCATTGAGAACCCAATGCGGCCCATCGGGACCGTCAACGAGTTCGGCTCGCGTTCGCGTCGCACCCGCATCCGTGCCACCACCGGGTTCGGTCAACCCGAAGGCACCCAATGCGGCCCCACTGCACAAATCTGGCAACCATCGAGCTTTGAGTTCCTCTGAGGCGAACCGATAGAGCGGCATCGCTCCCAAACACACGGCTGCCTCCAGCGTGATCGCCACCGAGGAATCAACCCTGGCGAGTTCCTCGATTGCGATACACAGCGCCAAGAAGTCGCCGCCCATACCGCCGTACTCCTCCGGGAAGGGCAATCCAAACAAGCCCATCTCGCCCATCCGAGCGATTACTGGGTACGGGAATTCGCCGCGTTGGTAGTAGTCGCCGATTACCGGGGCGACTTCATTCCTGGCGAAGTCAGCGACGACTACACGCAGCGCCTCGTGGTCCTGGCTCAGACGAAAGTCCATCGCGTCCTCCACGTGAGTTGGTCACCCCACCTTGTCACGGCCATCTCGCGTACACCGGGGAATCAGTCGAGGGACGGTGCCGGGATCGCGTGGGTAGTGCCGGGATCGCGTGGGTATTGAGGGTCAGATTTATCACCAAGATCCGCGGGTAGACTCACGGGGTGTCTGCTGACTCGCGATCGATGGAGCCTTCCCCCGGCGACGTCACCCTCGATCCCCCCAAGGTGTCTTTTCTTCGCACTGCTTATGGCCAGATCGAACACCTGGCCCACGAGTTAGCCAAATTCGGAGTCGTCGGCCTCGTCGCTTTTGTGATCGACGTGGGCCTGTTCAATCTCCTGCTCTTTGCCGGTGGAAGCGGTCCGCTGAACGGGAAGGTGTTGACGGCGAAATGCATCTCGGTCGTCGTGGCCACCACGTTCGCGTATTTCGGCAATAGGCATTGGACATTCCGCCACCGCGGTCGAACCGGATTCGCGCGCGAATACGTCTTGTTCTTTGTCCTCAACGGAATCGCCCTCGGCATCGCCCTGGGTTGCTTGTGGCTCAGCCACTACGTCTTGCATTTCACCAGCGGACTCGCCGACAACATCAGCGCGAACGTTATCGGGTTAGGACTCGGGACCCTGTTTCGTTTCTGGTCCTATCGCAAGTGGGTCTTTCCGCACGACCCGCAAGAACCTGACGTGTTTGACGAAGTTGAGGCACGCCACCGCGACGCGGTAACACCGATCTAGTCGCCGTTAGTCGTTATCAATCGATGGCGTCAGTCAACGACTCCGACGGTAAGAAAATCGAGAATGTCGTTGGCTTGAAGGAACGCAATTCAAGGCGACCGCCGTCAGCTGACACCAGCGTTCGTGCCAGCGCCAACCCTAATCCGCTGCGACCGGGGGTGCCGCTAATCCCGCGCTGGAAAATGCGATCACCCATTTCTTCGGGCACACCGTTGCCCTCGTCCGTGACGTCGATAATCAACCAACCATCCGTGGCGGCTCGCGCGGAGACCCTGACGGTGCCTTCCCCGTGCGCCAACGCGTTCTCGAGCAAGGTGGCGAGGACTTGGGTTTGCGCCCCGCGCGTCGCGTGAGCAACAAGTCCCGCCGTACCACTGGATGCCAACTGCCGATGGGCCGCCGCGAAGGCTGGCGCCCATTCGCTGAGTTGCGAGCCAACCAAGTCATCAATGGTCAAGGGACCGGTAGGCCCAGGCCGCGCATCCGAGTGAAGGGCGGTCAGGTCCTCAATGACGGTGACCAGTCGTTCAATTTGTTCGACCGCAGCCGCGGCTTCAGCGCGGACCTCCGACGTGTGGCTGAGTTCTTGAATTTCTTCCAGACGCAAGAGCAGCGCGGTGAGCGGGGTGCGCAGCTGATGAGAGACATCGGCTGCGAATTGACGTTCCTCCTCGAGCAGGGCGTTGGTGCGGGCAACGCCAATATCGAGGACCTCAGCCACTCGATCGAGTTCCGGGATTCCATACCGGCGTCCGCTTGGCCGCGCATCACCGGAGCCCAGGGTCTCGGCGGTGCGGGCAAGTTCGTCCAGGGGTGCGACGAGTCGTCCGACCAGCCGCGACGCCATCCAGGCAGCAGCTCCCACGGCAATAAAGGACAGCAGAATGGTGAACACGGTCAACGCGACAATGCCTCGCAGCGATGATGACTTGCTCTTCTCGACATTGACGGTGATTTGGCCGCCACTGACTGAGGTAATCAACTGAGATGTGAAGACCGGCCCATCCTGAGCGCGCCCGTATTCACGTACCGATCCGTCGGGAAGCACCACCGACGCATGGGCGTCGACTGTGGTGATCGCCGATTCAGGGATCGACGGCTTCGCCGCCCCGCCACGATCGAGTTGCTCGACCAAAATCACTGAGAGCGCATTGGCGGCCGTATCCACGGTGCGCTGTTGAATGGCCAAAATGTCGATGGACGCGTTGACAACCAGGACCGTGCTGAGACTGACCGCGACGAGCGCCGAGAGCAAGATCGACGTCACCAAGAACCGACGGCGCATAGAAGTCTGTCGGACCATCGACGCGCCGGTCCCTAGGCGCTTTCGTCCACGCGGAAGCCAACGCCACGGACGGTCGAGATATGGCGTCCACCGACTCCGAGCTTGCGGCGCAACGTCGAGACGTGCATGTCGAGAGTCTTGGATTGACCAACCCACTCGGTATGCCAGACGTCGCGCATGATTGATTGGCGAGTGATCACCCGACCGCTGTTGCGTACGAGCAACTCGAGCAGGTCGAACTCCTTCGGGGTGAGGTAAACGTCTACCCCATCGACGTCCACTTTGCGAGCACCGACGTCGACCGCAATCGATCCGGCGCTCACGACGCCTACTGCGTCAGCTTGATCTGGCGACGTACGGCGTCGCAGCAACGCACGGACGCGGGCAAGTAGTTCAGAGGTTCGAAAGGGCTTTGTGACGTAGTCATCTGCTCCCGCGTCGAGGGCAACTACGATGTCTACTTCGGCCGCACGGGCGGTGAGTATCAGGATCGGCAGATCGCTGCCGATGTCGCGTAAGGCTCGACAGACGTCGAGGCCACCCATCCGCGGGAGTCCCAGGTCAAGGACGAGCAGGTCAATCTCAGAGAGCCTGGCCGCACGCAAGGCACTCGCGCCGTCGGTGACGAGATCAACCTCATGGCCCTCGCGGGTGAGCATGCGGATGAGAGGGTCGCCGAGCGCTGGATCATCCTCAGCGACGAGGACTCGAGCCATTCTCGGAGGATAGGGCCACCGTCGTGGTCAGACCGGCGTGACCCCGTGTCGGCGGCGCGAAAAGCTTCGGTCCTTGCCTTGGGCGGCGGCCATTCGGGCAACCAGTACGTCGCGTAAGTCTTCGGGCATGACAATCGAGTCGATCACCAGTTCGTCCGCGAGCCGCATGATGTCGATGTCTTGTTCGTACTCGACGCGGCGAGCCTCGATGTAACCCGCGCGCTCGTCGGCGTCGTCGATGGCCGCGATCTTGTTAGCAAAGACCGCGTTGACTGCAGCTTCAGCGCCCATAACCGCGATCTTGGCTGTCGGTAGCGCAATCGTGGCATCCGGTTCGAATGCCGGGCCCGCCATCGCGTAGAGCCCAGCCCCATACGCCTTACGGACGACAACACAGAATTTGGGCACTGTTGCTTCACTGATCGCGCTGATCATCTTCGCTCCGGATCGAATGATCCCTTGGCGTTCGACCGCACTACCAACCATGAAACCGGGTACATCCGCCAAGAAAATCAATGGCACATTGAACGCGTCGCATAACTCGATGAAGCGAGTTGCCTTGTCAGCGCTGTCGACGAAGAGCACCCCCCCTTTGAACATGGAATTGTTCGCGACGACGCCCACAGACGCACCGTTGAGACGGGCAAAGCCGACGGTGAGTTCCTTCGCCCAGAGGGCGTGAATCTCGAAGAATGAGTCTGCATCGACAATTCCACGAATGAATCTGCGCATGTCGAAGGCATGACGTTCATCGGCGGGTACGAGCGCGCCGAGGTCGATAAACTCAGACTCAGCGCTCGCGATCGACGGTGGTTGCTGCTCCCAGTTTGCTGGTAGGTAGGACAAATAGCGCCGAACCCGCTCCAACGCCGAGGTTTCATCAGATACGAGAAAATGACCGACTCCACTTTGGGTGCAATGAACTCGCGCTCCGCCCATGGCTTCGAGAGTGGTCAATTCACCGGTGACCATTTCCACCATACGATCTGAACCCAGGTACATCGACGCGTTGCCCTCGACCATGATCACGACATCACAAAAGGCGGGAATGTAGGCACCTCCCGCGGCGCTCGGCCCGAACAGGGCGCAGACCTGAGGAATCGCGCCGCTCGCTCGAACTTGATTCCAGAAAATTCGACCGGCGCCGCGTCGTCCGGGGAAGAGTTGCACCTGATCGGTAATTCGTGCGCCGGCCGAATCGACGAGATAGACCATCGGAACGCCGGTGGCATAAGCCCTCTCGATGATGCGGATGATCTTTTCGACGGTACGAGCACCCCACGATCCCGCCTTCACCGTTGAGTCATTCGCCATCAACGCGACGGGTCGTCCATCGATGTGAGCGGTTCCAGTAATGACACCATCGGCGGGTAGATCACCTGCGAGCGCGTTGGCGAATTCACCATCTTCGACAAATGAGTCAGCATCGACCAGGAGGCGGATTCGCTCCCGCGCAAACAGTTTTCCTTTGGCGGCATTGGCGTTGTGGTACTTGGTCGCACCGCCCTGACGAACGCGACTTTGGTACTCATCAAGCGCGTGAGGCTGAACCATGCGTCCTCCTCGAACTACGGAACTCTGGGCACTACGAAAATAGAGCTAACGCAACTGCCGCCTGAGCTAGCGACGAGAGCGTCGAGAGGGAAGGCGTATGGGTGTCACCGTAGATCTCGAGGAGATATGACGTCCCGTTTGTGGTCTTGCCGCCCGCCATCAGGACCTGAGTGCAGGACTCAGCCACGATCAACTCAACCTCCCGGGGGTCGGCCAACTCATCGTCGACGGAGACATGGATCGCGTGACCCCCGAGGGCATTCTCGGTTTGCGGGAAGTCGCCAATGACGTAGGAACCTGGATCTGCGGTCGGATATTGCGCTTCTTCGTCGACCCCATCGGGGCGGCGAACCACAGCTCCGTCACGGGTCAAGATGCGATCCGTGCCTGCGTACTGCTCCGACACGAACCAGGAGACACCTTGAGCCGCCGTGGTGAGAACGTCGGCGGCACAGGCAATCCGCTTGACTGAGTCCGACGTCGCGCACACTGCAAGGGCGTCGACCACGGCGTTGAGAATCGCACTAACGTCGTGAGTATCCCGGCCTCGAAAGGTACGGCGTTCACGTCCCGGCGGGACAAACTCTTCAATCGAGAGGTATTCGGTCGCGTACACGGGTGTGACCAGACCTCGACGCTTCGCTCGGTATTGCGCTGCGTCCGCGAGCCGAAAGAACGACCGAGTTGTCCCAAGCCCTGCCGGTAAATCTTCGGAGGTCGCGACCCCGCACGAGATTCCTTCCCCTAACACTCGCCCGGCTCGCTCGCATACGTCGCTCGCTACGGCCTGGACGGTCTCCAGCGTCGCGTGCTCGAGGAGGAGGCAGAATTCGTCGCCGCCGATCCGTCCGGCCACTGCTCCCGGCGACAGCGCCATGGATTGAGTCAGCACCCGCCCGAGCATCTTCAGCGCGGCGTCACCGGCGTCATGACCGCGTTGGTCATTCAGACGTTTCAATCCGTTGAGGTCCACGGTGAGCAAGGCCGTGACGAAACCTGGCACCAATTCATGGCTCAACGCGGCATCGACACGCTCGGTAAACGCTCGGCGGTTCGCCAAACCGGTCAACGGATCGGTGTACGCCAATTGCTCAACTTGTGCAACGTGTTCGGCCTGTCCGATCGTCCCGGAAACCTGGAAGGCCACCGCGATAGCGAAGTCGAAGTCTTCGGACGTGAACGGTTCAACGGAGGCAGCGCGGGCGGCGTATAACTCGCCCCACACCCGACCATCGAGATGGATCGGTACGCCCAAGGCAGATCCCTTTCCCAACTGCGCAAGCAACGCGACCGCGGGCGGCAACAATTGATCGACTGATCCGAGTTGGGCCACGTACGGCAGACCCGTCAGGAGCGCTTCATTCTCGGTAGGGAACTCGCTGAGCGCATACACCTCGTCGATCGGGAACGCCGCTTCTCCTGGGGAAAGTTCTCCCACGTTGACCAAGGTGCGAAGGCGCCCCAGTTCTCGTTCCCAGACCGACAGCGATACCGCCGAGGCCTCGAGCGCCTTCTGTGCTTCGGTCGCGGCGAGTTCCAATACGCGGTCGGAGCGACCCGTCGAGGTGACGAGTTTGGCAAAATCTTCGAGGGACTTCAGCCGCGCTGCTGCGTCGCGGCTGCCTTCGCTCACGTGCCATCCTCGACACGGCCGAGTCGGCGTGCCTCATCTTCGTCGTGGAGGCGATAGACCTCCCGTTGAACGATCTCGACGTTGGGAACCATCGCGATCACGAGTTGGCCATGCTCCCCAGCCGACTCGACGGTGAGCGTCCCGCAATTGATGAGCCGCTCGAACACCGTGTGCGAGAACGACACGTCGTTGACCCGAGACAGGGGCATGTCGCGGCCGCGCTTGGCGATGACTCCCGTGCGAATGATGATCCGACGGTTGGTGAAAACGTACTGCGTGGACCACCAGTAGAGAAACGGGCGGACCACCCACGTGACGAGGATAATCAGGATGCCGATGATCACAATCCACCGCGACAATGACCGCCCGGTGCTGCCCTCATCGCCGAGCGATCCAGCCTTGCCCAACAAATAGCCACCAATGCCGGCGGTCAGCAGCAAGACGACAATCGGGAAGACCAGGGCGCGCCAATGTGGTTTGGTCTCGAGCTCTATCTTCTCGTTGTCACCCAGGAGTTTCGTCGGATAGCCCATGCACGCATCGTGGCACGGCGATTGCCTGGAGTCATCCGCGCCACGATTTCAGTCCCAACGAAGTCCCGGGCGAACGGTGTCACCGCAGATGTACGACGTCGCCCGCTGACACGCGCAGCGATCCCTCCGCGCCGTCGACCACGAGGGCGCCATCGTCGTCGACATGGCTGGCTCGCCCGGCAAAGTCAGGTAAGGCGTGTCGAATGACGCGGACATCGGCCTCGATACTCAGGCAGGCCCTCGAGTAGTCCCGGCGAACGGCGTCGATTCCCCACCCGTCGCGACGCCACTGATCCACTCGGGATCGGATAGCCACGAGAACGTCTGCCAAGACCCGCTCACGGGTCGTGGAGATTCCTTCAAGTCCAAGGGAAGTCGCTGCGGCGGTGGGTAATTCGTCGACGACCTGGTCGACGTTGAGGCCTACGCCCACCACCACCACGGCTGGCGCCCCACCGGCTCGCGCCGACACTCGTTCGATCAGTAGGCCGCCAAGCTTGCGTGGTCCGGCGACCCCTTCGCGTCCGGGCGAATCCAGCACCACGTCGTTGGGCCACTTCAGTGCCAACCCATCGAGGGCGACACCTCGTAGTCCATCGACCACACCGAGTCCGATGACGAGCGGTAACCAGCCCCACGACCCATTCACCAAGCCAACTGGTCTCACAACCATCGACCAGGTCAAGGCGGCCCGCGGAGGCACCGACCACTCACGGTCGAGGCGACCACGTCCAGCGATTTGGTGATCGGTCACCCAGACCGTCCACTCGGGGACCGCGGCCTCGGCATCATCGGGTGGGTTCGATTCGACGGCACGCAGCATCGCCACCAGATCGGCGTTCGTCGAACCCGTCGAGGCGACATAGCGAGGAGTGGGCTCGTACCAGCCGTGGTCAGACAAGCGCGCGGTGATTTCGGCGAGATCCAGGGGGATGCGAGGGTGCGGAGACTCGGTGGCGCTCACGTTGCTACCGTACGGTCACCCCGACGCTGGAGATGCCCATGAGCGCGAATGCGCCCGAGCCGCAAGTGTCGACACCCGATCCGCACACCACTGCCGGCAAACTCGCTGAGCTCGTACGCCGTCGCGACGCCGCCGAACATGCTGGCTCGCAACGCGGCGTCGAGAAGCAACATTCCAGGGGAAAGATGACTGCCCGCGAGCGCATCGAGGCGCTCCTCGACCCGGGTTCGTTTGTCGAATTTGACGAATTGGCCGTGCACCGGTCCTACGCCTTCGACCAAGAGAACAACCGACCGTACGGCGACGGTGTGGTGACGGGTTACGGGACAGTCGACGGGCGGCAGGTCTGCATCTTTGCCCAAGACTTCACCGTTTTTGGTGGATCTCTCGGCGAGGTATTTGGCGAAAAGATCGTCAAGGTGATGGATCACGCACTGAAGACCGGCGTGCCGATGATTGGACTCAACGACTCCGGGGGGGCGCGCATTCAGGAGGGTGTTGTATCGCTCGGTCTGTACGGCGAGATCTTCTTTCGCAATGTCCAAGCGTCGGGAGTCATCCCACAAATCTCGGTGATCATGGGGCCTTGTGCTGGTGGCGCGGTCTATTCCCCGGCAATTACTGATTTCATCGTGATGGTCGACAAGACCTCGCACATGTTCATTACTGGACCGGACGTCATCAAAACTGTCACCGGTGAGGACGTTGAATTCGAAGACCTCGGTGGCGCGCTCACACATAACTCGAAATCGGGCGTCGCTCACTACATGGCGACCGACGAGAACGACGCACTGGACTACGTCAAGGACCTGTTGTCGTACTTGCCAAGCAACAACCTTGATGAGCCACCCCGCTACCCGGTCGTCGCCTCCATGGACATCAGCGACGACGATCGAGAACTCGACACCCTCGTACCGGACTCAGCGAATCAGCCCTACGACGTGCACCGAGTAATCGAGCACATCGTCGATGATGAGATTTTCCTTGAGGTGCAAGCGCTCTGGGCGCCCAATATTGTCTGCGGCTTCGGTCGCGTTGTAGGCAGCCCCGTCGGTGTCGTCGCGAATCAACCGATGCAGTACGCCGGGACGCTGGACATCGAGGCGTCAGAGAAGGCGGCTCGGTTCGTCCGCACATGTGACGCTTTCAATATCCCCGTTCTAACTTTTGTGGACGTACCCGGTTTCCTTCCCGGCGCCGATCAAGAGTGGAACGGCATCATCAGACGTGGGGCCAAGTTGATCTACGCGTACGGCGAAGCGACTGTCCCCAAGATCACCGTCATCTTGCGCAAGGCGTATGGCGGTGCCTACGACGTCATGGGTTCCAAACATCTCGGAGCCGACGTCAATCTGGCGTGGCCGACGGCGCAGATCGCGGTCATGGGAGCACAAGGGGCGGTCAACATCCTCTACCGCAAGGACCTCGCTCAGGCCGACGACCCGGACGCGGAGCGCGCCCGTTTCGTTGCCGAATACGAAGACACCTTGGCGAATCCCTACATCGCGGCCGAGCGCGGTTACATCGACGAAGTGATCCTGCCTTCGGAAACCCGCGTGCGCATTGTGTCCGCACTTCGCTCATTGCGCGGCAAGCGACAATCGCGACCGGCGAAGAAACACGGCAACATTCCGCTATGACCGACGACCTTGCTGCGGGACCGCCACTGTTCACGATTATTCGCGGAGATGCGCAACCCGAGGAAGTCGCGGCGTTGGCTGCTGTGTTCGCCACGCTGGCCGGGCGACGTAGGTCCGATGAAATCGCGTCGAGAGGCGTCGGCGGATGGCGAGACCGATCACATGCACTCCGCCGTGAACTGCAACCCGGTCCCGGAGCATGGCGCGCTTCGCACCTAGCTCGTTGATCACATTCGTCCTCGCGTCGGCGTCGCCCGCTCGACGACGCCTACTCGAGTCCGCCGGGTTGAGTCCCATGGTCCACGTGAGCCAGGTCGACGAGGATCTGTTGGCAGGGAGTCTGGGTGCGGTGTCACCACGTGAACTGTGCCGAGCGCTCGCCTTAGCCAAAGCCCGCGACGTCGCGGCATCGCTGGGCCAACCAGGGCACCCGGATCGTCTACGGTGTTTGGTGCTGGGATGCGACTCGGTTCTCGACCTCGATGGAGTCGCCCTCGGGAAACCACGAGACTCCGAGGACGTCCGGCAACGGTGGGCCTTGATGAGTGGGCGAAGTGGTTTGCTGCTCACGGGTCACGCGCTCGTGGACCTCGATCCCGATGGCAGTGTGCGCGCTGAAGTGTCAGAGGTTGCCGCGACGGTCGTTCGATTCGGACGACCGAGCAGGGCAGAGATCGATGCCTACATCAGCGACGGCGAACCGTTCCATGTCGCTGGCGCATTCACTATTGATGGTCGAGCGGGCGCGTTCGTGGAAGGGATCGACGGCGATCACGGCACCGTCATCGGAGTGTCACTGCCGCTCGTACGACGCATGGTGAACAAAGTCGACGTCACCTGGACCGACCTCTGGACCCACCCCTAACGCCGAGTCTGGAGAAAAGTACTTATCCGGACATCAATCCGGTCAGTAACTCCAGACTCGGCGTCCTGAGTCAATGGCGTTGGGTCAGTGGCGTCGGGCCGGTCGCGAACCCCACCACAGCAGAGCAATACCTGCGTTGACGGCGAGTAGACCCGTCAACGCGATGTTGCGCAATCCGTCCGGGCCGCCCGTGTGCGGCAGGATTGCGGGATTGGTGTCGGTGGGGGTCGGTGTCAACGTAGGAGTCACCGGCTCGATGGGCGTCTTCGTTGGTGTCGGTGGGGGTGTGGGTGTCTTCGTGGGTGTATTTGTGGGAGTCGCAGTCTCAGTGGGAGTGTCTGTCGGTGTGGGAGTCGGCGTGGTGCACGTGCTATCTCCCCCGTTGAACCAGGAGTTGCGCGCAGGGACGGGTGACGATCCATCGTGGCTGACGGGAGTTGCACCTGCTCGCGACACCATCCGATCGCCGTACACATCACCGCCGCTGACAATCTTCTTCAGGACCTTGGCACCGAAGAACAAATCGACTTGCCGGAAGCAATCCGGTGCGTCGGCATGGACCGAAACGCTGCGGTGGCCGTTGTCGATCGAGGCCACCTGAGAATCGAGGAGTTCTTGCGGAGTCGAGTACGTCTTCTTCGGTGCCGTGTACGTCGCGATGCCCACGTCAACCGACGATTCGCACAAGGTCACGCCGCTCTTGAGTTGCACCCAACCCTGGCTCAGCGGTCCGTTGAACCAATAGTTGAAAAGCGCCCCGTTGTAGGAGCCCGACTTCGTGATCGCGTTCTCACACTTCGTCGATTGGGACGCGACCGGCGCGGCAGTTGCTGCCGTCGTTGCCGCTGCGGGACTCGCGGTCTGATCCGGCGAAGCCCCAGGGGATGAGTTAACCGCCGACGGTTCAGGAGACGCCGAGGTCGACGCGGGCGCAGGTGTGGCACTCGCTCCACCTCCAGCGGCGGCCGCAGCACTCACAATCGCGGGGGCCACCATGACGACGCCGGCGACGACAAGCGCGCCGCCCAATCGCATGGTGATCCGTTGATTGCCCCTCGGCACAGTTTTGTGCGACCGACTCATGTTGTGTATTCCTCCCCCCGGATCGCCGAACCGAGTCGCCTTCGTGCTGGCGGCTCAACCCAGTTCACCCGGTACTGCGGACCGAGAGCGAAGCGTCCTCACGTCGCATGACTTCCCCATCAAACGACTAGCAATGACCCTACGCACGCGCTGGTGGCGCACAGCATTCCACCTAGACCCCCTGACGGTCACGCGGCATCCACCAAAGGGTCGAAAGGATGGCCACATCCTGAGAAACCATCACGTCACGTGACACAGGCGATCACTACGTGTCAGCGAACCAGCGGTTCGGCGAAGCTCGTCGCAAACGACCGCGAGCCGGGTCCTCCCCGAATAGGAGGACCCGGCTCGCTAGGTCGTCAGGACGTGAACTTAGCTAGCGCTTCACGTCCCGAAGGTTTGGTTCGCGTCAGTGGCGACGCGGCCGACGAGCAACTGCGGCGAGCAAAGCGCCACCGACGATCGCTGCCAGACCAAGGCCAGCCATGACTCCGGTTCCCGAGTTGGGACCGGTGTGCGGGAGAACGCCGCCGTTGTCCGATCCGGACGGATCAACAGCCGGGGCGGCCGTTTGTGACGGGGCAACAGAACCCGTGTCCGTGGGAGTCACCGTGGGAGTCACGGTGGGGGTCTCGGTTGGGGTCACGGTTTCGGTCGGCGTGGGAGTTGGCGTGGTGCAGGGCTGACTTCCTCCGTTGTACCAGGACATGTCGGCCGGTACCGGCGCTGTGTTGTTGTGCGACACAGGAGTCGCGTGCGCCAACGAGACCAGGCGCGCGCCGTAGAGATCGCCACCCTCAACGATGTCGGTAATGACCTGACTACCGAAGAAGAGGTCCACCTGCTTGTAGCAATCGGGCAAGTCAACCGAGAGGCTCACACTGCGGTGCTCGTTGTCCAGTTGCGCGACCTGCTTGTCGAACAAGTGCTGCGGCGTACCGAAACTGGCGCCTGGCGCTGTGTAACTGGCCAAACCAACGTGGACGTCGTCGCAAAGCGTGACGTCAGGCTTGATCTGCACCCAGCCCTTTCCACTTGGTCCGTTGAACCAGTAGTTGAAAAGCTTGCCGTTGTAGTTGCCGTATTTGGTTTTCACCGGCGAGCACTCCGGGCTTTCCGACGTTGACGTCGGTGTCGCTTCGTCCGTGGGCGATCCCTCGGTCGAGGCTGTAACTGGAGTGGATGCGTCGGTCGATGTGACCACGGTGGCAGGTGTCGCGGCATCGCTCGCGCTGGCGATGCCAGCCACACCGGGTAGCAGTAGCACGACACCGGACAGAACCATGGTTCCGCCGATGCGCAGACTCGTTGACGTGGACATTGCGTGTTCCTCCCCCTGGACCAGGTAGGGCCCGATGAGATGACGGTAGTGACGGTGGGCGATCAGAGACACCGCCGTACGGATGACGCGGTCCCGCCGAACGGCTGAGGTTTCGTGCTGTAGAGCGATCCTACCTTCACGGTGCGTAATTCCCTCGCCATTCCCGGGCGAGTTACACCACTGTTACCGAAGGGTTTGCGGGTGACCCCTCCCCCAAGGGGTCACCCGCAAGATCAGGGAGTCAGCGACGCCTCGGGCGACGCCCTGCGACGACCAACACCGAGCCGGCCATCAACGCGAGCAGAGCAAGAGTCGCCGAGGTGCGAAGCCCCTCTGGGGATCCCGTGTGGGGCAGGGAGGACCCGTTATCCGGGCTCCCGCCAGCGGCCGCCTCAGGCGCTACGCCGTCATCGCCCTCGCTGCCGCCCTCAGTCGGTACGACTGTGGGAGTGCCCGAATCCGTGGGGGTCACACTTTCGGTCGGAGCCGCGGTGGGGGTGGTTTCCGTCGGGGTCGGGTCAACCGTCGGTGTGGTCTCCGTCGGCGTCGGCTCAACCGTCGGTGTGGTCTCCGTCGGCGTCGGCTCAACCGTCGGTGTGGTCTCCGTCGGGGTCGGCTCAACCGTCGGTGTGGTCTCCGACGGCGTCGGGGTTGGCGTTGGATCCACCACCTTGTCATTGACGTAAGTGCACGTCACGAGATCTCCGCTGCCGAGGCGGTCAATGGCGACCCGGGAATCGTCGATCGTCCAGTGGGAGTGCGTCGCGCCCCTGGAGTTCGTGGCTACGCAGGCAACGCTGGTCAGGGACCAACCGTCTCGGGCGTTCTCATCTACCCACCATGGTGGCGTCGTGTCACTGGCACCAATGGCAGACCGATCAAACGCCGTGCCGGAACCTCCGGCCGTCACGTTGAATGACTGATCCTCGTTGTAGGAAACATTGCCGGTGAACTTGAACGAGTCGGTCGTGGACGGATTCGTTTCCTTCTTCACCACGATGCGCCCGGACTTCGGGGTTTGGTCCACGTAGTAGGCGTAGCAGTATCCGTGCCTGCGCTCGGAGTTGAGCGAGACGTACTCGACGTTGTCGCCGTTGAGATCGTCAACCACGCAACGCAATGACGCGAAGGAATACTTGGGGGTGCCGCCAACACTGAACACTGCCTCATCTTGATTGAGCTGCTGGTTCAGCGCATCCTTGCCGCCCTGAACCCATAGCGAACCCTTCGCGGCCTTGGCTGCTTCAGCATCAGTCAAGTCGATCGTTGTCGCACCAGCCACCGGTGCCGCAGTCACGGCAGTGGCACTTGATCCGTCCGCGGCCGCGTAGTCCCCCGCTGCCGTGTCGCGCATGTCCGTGTCCGACGTTCGCACCTCGCGAAACGCCCCCGTCACTCGCGAAGGCGCCGCCGCAGTTCCTCCAGTGATGCCGGTTCCCAGCGTGAATGTCCAGTCGTCGATGGGTCGGCAGTTATCGACCTGTGCCGACGGGTTGCCTTCCCGCCACGGAGCCACCGGGTTGTTCGACATCGTCGACGAGTACGTCGAGTCGACGCCCAGATCCTGCAGGGTTTCCTGCAAGTTGTTGCGCGACCGGTTCGCGGAGATGTCCGAGTAGTTGTCGCATTCGCGCGCCACCAGCGTGAGTCGGTACGGGTTCGTCAAGTGGTTCTCGGGGCTGCTTGTCGCGTACGACGTCCCAGCGAGCGCCGGCGTCACCATGAACGCACCAACGACGACCATGGAGACTCCCGCGGAGATGCCACGGCGGGGAACTCGAGTCGAGTGCGCGATGCGATTGCGTGTTGCGCGGAAGGCTTGCATGTCGGGGGACCTCCTGGGGGGCGGCAAGTTATGCGGCGGTCTTGCCCCCGGAAGTGGGCAGGACCGGCCGCGTATTGCCATGGTGAATGACGGGGAAGGGCCTTCATAGGTAGCGCTGCGTCACCTGGGGTCCTCCGTTCGGACCCAGTCCGTCACCGCAAGGCGGAGATTTCGACGCAGAGTGGACGCCGGAAATACCCAGCGTCACAATTGCGCTGTCGATGCCCTCGTCGGTTTGCGTGTTCGGCTTCTCTAGACTCCGCGCAGCCTGTAAGTCGACGGGCGCGCCTGTTGTTGAGGCAATTCGAGGAGATACACGTGCGCAAAGTCCTAATCGCCAATCGCGGCGAAATCGCTATCCGCGTGGCCCGCGCGTGTCGTGATGCCGGACTTGGCAGTGTCGCGATTTACGCCGATCCTGATCGAGACGCACAGCACGTGAAAGCTGCCGACGAGGCTTACGCCCTCAATGGCACAACCGGCGCCGAGACCTACCTCGACATGGCCAAAGTGCTTGACATCGCTGGCCGAAGTGGCGCTGACGCCGTACATCCGGGCTACGGATTTCTCTCCGAGAACGCAGACTTCGCGCAAGCCGTCGTTGACGCAGGTCTCACCTGGATCGGCCCGTCTCCGGATGCGATTCGCGGACTTGGCGACAAAGTGGCGGCACGCCACATCGCCAAACGGGCCGGCGCACCGCTCGTCGCCGGGACGAGTGATCCGGTCGCAAACGCCGACGAGATCATTCTCTTTGCCAAGGAATTCGGACTGCCGGTCGCCATCAAGGCGGCCTTCGGAGGCGGCGGTCGCGGACTCAAAGTCGCGCGCACCATCGAAGAGATCCCCGAACTCTTTGATTCCGCCGTACGCGAAGCTGTCGCCGCCTTTGGGCGAGGCGAATGTTTCGTCGAGCGCTATTTAGATCGTCCACGTCATGTGGAGACGCAAGTCTTGGCCGATAGTCACGGAAACGTTGTTGTCGTCTCGACCCGTGACTGCTCACTTCAACGTCGACACCAAAAACTCGTTGAGGAAGCGCCGGCTCCATTTCTCACCCGCGCCCAAAACGACGAGCTCTACCGCGCCTCGAAAGCGATCATGCGCGAGGCGGGATACGTCGGAGCCGGAACGTGCGAGTTCCTCGTCGGCCAGGACGGAACAATCTCGTTCCTCGAGGTCAACACGCGACTGCAAGTCGAACACCCCGTGACCGAAGAGGTCACTGGCATTGATCTAGTGCGAGAGCAATTCCGCATCGCCGACGGCGAGGCCCTTGGCTACGACGACCCGCATGTTGGGGGACATTCGTTCGAGTTCCGCATCAACGGTGAGGACCCCGGGCGCAACTTCTTGCCAGCTCCCGGAACCCTCGTTGTGTGGTCGCCTCCGAGCGGACCAGGCGTACGCCTCGATGGCGGCTTCGTCCGCGGAGACGCGATCGGTGGCAACTTCGATTCTTTGCTGGCCAAACTGATCGTGACGGGGCGCGACCGCGTTCAGGCACTTGCTCGCGCACGACGCGCGTTGGCGGAATTCGACATCGACGGCATCGCCACCGCGTTGACTTTCCATCGAGTCGTCGTGAGCGACCCAGCATTCGCACCAGTTGATCCCGATGCCCCCTTCGCGGTACACACTCGATGGATCGAAACCGAATTCGTCAACACGATTGCGCCTTACGCTGGCAGCACCGACGGCGCTGGCAGCGCAACCGTGCCGACAGAACGCGAATCGATCACCGTCGAGGTCAACGGAAAGCGCCTCGAAGTTGTGCTCCCTGCGGGGCTCGGTGCGGGTTCCCCTTCGACGACTGGAACTGCGAACGCGCCCAAGCGCGGCGGCAAGAAGAAGGCGGCTGCCGCGGCCTCGGGAGACTCGGTGACTGCCCCAATGCAAGGCACGATCGTGAAGGTGGCTGTGGCCGAAGGCGATCACGTCGCGGTAGGCGATCTCATTGTGGTTCTCGAGGCGATGAAGATGGAACAACCGCTCAACGCGCACAAGGCGGGCACCGTGGCCGTGCTCTCCGCGGTCGTAGGCGAAACCGCCACGACGGGCACAGTCTTGTGCGAAATCAAGGATTAGTCCGCGCTCGAATCGCCCGAATGCGCCAGTAGCGGTCCACCTGATGTGCCGATGAGTCTCAGATGAGGCGTTCGATCACGGCTATCTCTGCCACGGCCCTTGGCATCGCACTTGTGGCACCCGCGTCTGCGCTGCCTCCACCCACCTTCGCGGGCGCACCCACC
>JBBRTC010000022.1:0-30708 GCA_038244765.1 Candidatus Nanopelagicales bacterium
TATGCGTGGTGCTGATTCATCGGCGGGAACCATTAAGTCCGGTGGCGCAACGCGGCGTGCGGCCAAGATGGTCGTCCTTGATGTCGACCATCCCGATGTTGAAGAGTTCATCGAGACGAAGTGGCGCGAAGAAGAGAAGATTCGCGCGCTGCGCGATGCCGGATTCGACATGGATCTCGGTGGCAAAGACATCGTCAGCGTGCAATACCAAAACGCGAACAACTCAATCCGCGTCAGCGACGAATTCATGCACGCAGTCGAAGAGGGTCGCGAGTGGGGTCTGCGTGCCCGCGCGACCGGTGAAGTGATCGAAACCGTTGATGCCAAAGGACTTTTCCGCAAGATTAGCTCCGCGGCCTGGGCGTGTGCTGACCCGGGCATTCAGTACGACAGCACGATCAACGATTGGCACACCAACCCCGAGACCGGTCGCATCACCGCATCTAACCCATGTTCGGAATACGTTTCGCTCGACAACTCGTCGTGCAACTTGGCCAGCTTGAATTTGATGAAGTTCCTCAAGGATGACGACACGTTTGACGGCGGACGTTTCGTCAAGGCCGTCGAATATATCTTCACGGCGATGGATATCTCCATCTGCTTTGCGGACTTCCCGACGCCGGCCATTCGCGATACAACTCGCGCATACCGCCAACTCGGCATTGGCTATGCCAACCTAGGCGCCTTGCTGATGGCTACCGGTTTGGCATACGACTCCGATGGTGGGCGTGCCTTCGCTGCCGCGATCACGAGCCTGATGACGGGTACGGCTTACAAGCGCAGCGCCGAACTGGCTGGCGTCGTTGGCGCGTACGACGGCTTCGCGCGCAACGCTTCAGCGCACGCGCGAGTCATGCGGAAGCACGCTGCCGCAACCGATTCGGTTCGCAGCGTCACCACACTCGACAGTGATGTCATGGAACTTGCATCGTTTGCGTGGAAAGTTGGCAACGAACTCGGAGAGAAAAACGGCTGGCGAAACGCACAAGCAAGCCTTTTGGCCCCCACCGGAACAATAGGTTTTATGATGGATTGCGACACCACGGGTATTGAGCCGGACTTCTCATTGGTGAAGTTCAAGAAGCTCGTCGGTGGTGGCTCGATGCAGATCGTCAACCAGACAATTCCGCGTGCGTTGCGCAAGTTGGGTTACGCCGAGGAGACAGTCGAAGCGATCGTCGGCTTCATCGCCGAACACGGTCACGTCATTGATGCGCCAGGGTTGAAGACCGAGCACTACAGCATCTTCGACTGCGCGATGGGGGAGCGAGCGATCACGCCGATGGGTCACGTCCGGATGATGGCTGCGGCTCAGCCGTTCCTATCCGGTGCGATCTCCAAGACGGTGAACATGCCCGAGTCAGCCACGGTCGAAGAGGTCGAGGAGATCTACTTCGAGTCCTGGAAGATGGGTATCAAGGCGCTGGCGATCTATCGCGACTCGTGCAAGGTGGGTCAGCCGCTTTCTGATGGCAAAGCCAAGAAGGCTGACACCTCGGCGGATGTCACCACGGTGATTGAGCACCGCCCGACGCGTAAGCGTCTGCCCAAGACGCGTCCTTCGCAGACGGTGTCGTTCAGTGTCGGTGGTGCTGAGGGCTACATGACCGCGGGGTCCTATCCCGACGACGGTTTGGGTGAGGTATTCCTCAAGCTCGGCAAGCAGGGTTCGACGCTGGCCGGTGTGATGGATGCTTTCTCGATTGCGATCTCGATTGCGCTGCAGTACGGCGTACCGCTGGAGGCCTTCGTCTCGAAGTTCGTCAACATGCGCTTCGACCCGGCTGGTCTGACCGATGACCCCGATGTACGGATGGCGCAGTCGATCATGGACTACATCTTCCGTCGTCTCGCGTTGGACTACCTGCCCTATGACACGCGTGCCGGTTTGGGTATCTACACCGCCGAGGAACGCGCGCGCGCGATCGCAACCGGGTCATACGACGCTCCGGTCGAAGACGAGCAATCCGTTGAGGCCGTGGTGGAATCACTCGCTCAGGGTGTTCCGGTAACTGAGGTTCCCGAGGCCGACGAGGTCGCGACGGTTGCACCAGTTTCTACGGATCGTCGCGAGCAAGCACACTCATCAGCGGAGTTGCTCGAAGCGATTACCGGTACTGCATCCGATGCACCGCTCTGCATGACCTGCGGTATCAAGATGCGACCCGCCGGTAGTTGCTACGTCTGCGAAGGCTGCGGCAGCACCAGCGGTTGTAGCTAAGGGCAAATGGTTCGAACTAGCGCGAACTCGTCGTACGCCGGAACGAAATTAGTGCTTGCGGGGTCACTTCCGGTCTGGTGTACGCGCACGGATAGCACCAGATCGCTAATCCTCTGCCGACATGTCCATCCCGTTCGCGATGGGTTCAAGTCCGAGTTTGAAGATTTCCCTCCACGGCATAATTGCGAACATCGCTGACACACAAGCGTCCTCTCTGGACTAGATAGGCCGCCAGTAGTTGATGTAGTTGACGCCGTCGGGTTCGTTCCAGCCGTAACCCGCGAGTTTGTCTCGCAACTCGCCTGGGCTGTACCGATCAGATGGAGCGCCTCGCGGCTTCTGGAACTCGAATTGCGGAACGATCATGGGGTTCAAGGGTTTCGACCGACCGGTCGTGGTTCTGGCGGTTGATGGGTTTCGAGAGGGCGTCGCACGAGACGTCATGTACGCCGGGCTCTCCCGAGCACGTGACGAACCGATCGGGTGAGGCGACCCTGAGGTGATTCGCACTGTGACGGGAAACGAGGTGACCCGGAGCATCACGGGCTGAGCGATGCGTCGACAACCATGCTCAACGCCGGTTGCCCCTCCTGCGATGCGGTGTATTACGCCGCGAGGAGGGCTTGGGCGGTGGTGTAGGTCGCCATCACCCAGGCCTCGTGCATCGGGAGTTGCAATCCCGCGAACCGTTTCAGGGCGATGAGCGAGTCGGAGACCATGAAGAGACTGCCACCTGCGGCAGTCGTCAGTTCGCCGGTATCGAGCGCGACAAGTGCCATGCCGGCGAGGACCGTGCTGTAAATGATCACCGGGATGCGATCGTGGCTTGTGCGGTGCCATAGGTAGGCGTTCAGTCCAGCCCAGGCTGCGACGACCGGCAATCCCAGTGCGGGGTTACGCCGCAAGAATCCGTGAGCGCCGCGTGCTCGCAGGGCGTTGATCCAGGCGACCTGCCCGCCGAGAAAGAGGCCCAGTCCGGCGCTGAATGCAGCAGGGCTGCTCCCGAGCAGCGCCACATCGCCGGCTCCGCAGATGCCGAGTGCCACTTGGGTCGGGCGATCGCGGTCAACAAGAAGCGCCGGCATCAGCAGCGGTTTGGTGAGCCACCGAGGGCGGTCGATCTCAAGTGCCGCGAGCGTCGTATCGGCGATGGCTATTCCGACATACACCGCGTTCGGGGGTTGTGTGATGCGACCCATGCGACCACCTTGCCACCGGCACCAGGGGGAGACCGAGCAAACGGGTCGACAACACGGCCCGCCCATCGAGACTTTCATCGGAATTGCGGATCCATTGCCTCGAACGGTTGGGACTGATCGCGTGAGTTGCTGCGACTACCTTGCCTCAGTGCAGTAGAACTTGCAGATGACCTCACGTCTTCGACCGCAGCCGACGCACGCCTCGTACGTGCGCGAGGCGTGATGGGAAGGCTCTTCGCACGCGACACCGTCGTTGATGATCTTCGTGCGGGTCTCACTCTCGGTGTCGAAAGCGTGCCCGATGGCCTCGCCGCTGGTCTGCTCGCGGGAGTGAACCCGGCCTACGGCCTGTACGCCTACATGGTCGGGACTGTCACCGGAGCCGTGGCGACCAGTTCGGTGTTCATGTGCGTCCAAGCGACCGGAGCAATGGCGGTCATCGTTGCCGACGTCCCGGCCGTACGCGTGGGGCCGGACGCCGACACGGCGCTGTTTACCCTGTCGGTGCTCACCGGCGTGGTGATGCTGACCCTCGGACTGTTGCGGCTGGGCACACTCGTCCGGTTCGTACCCAACTCGGTGCTCACCGGCTTCATCAACGCCGTGGCCGTCAACATCGTCCTGGGCCAGCTAGCCAACTTCACCGGCTTCTCCTCCGGCGGCGGCAACCGGGTGGCCCGCGCGATCGACACTGCGCTGCACCCGTTCTCATGGGACTGGGCCACGGTGGCGATCGGAGTGCTCACGATTGCGCTGATCCTGCTGCTCGAACGTACGCCCGTCGGCTCGCTCGGACTCGTCGTCGCCGTGGTCGTGACCTCCGGGCTGACCGCCACGCTCGGGCTCAACTCGGTCGAGACCCTCAGCGGTGTGGCGACGATCCCCAGCTCGCTGCCCCACCCGGTACTTCCCTCACCCGGATTGGTCGTCGGACTGCTCGTTCCTGCGTTGTCCCTCGCACTGGTCGGTCTCGTGCAAGGCGCGGGGATCAGCAACTCGATCCCCAACCCGGATGGCCGTTACCCCGACGCCTCAGGGGATTTCCGCGGGCAGGGCTTTGCCAACATCGCGTCCGGTCTGTTCCAAGGGATGCCCGTGGGCGGCTCGATGTCGGGGACCGCGCTCGTCACGACCGCAGGTGCGCGTACGCGCCTAGCCAACCTGTTCGCCGGCGCCACGATGGTCGCACTGATCCTCACTCTCGGCCCGGTCCTCGGTCACATCGCGATCCCCGCAGTCGCGGGGCTGCTCATCCTCATCGGCGCCCGGTCGTTCAACCTCGACAAAGTGGCAATGGTGTGGCGTACGGGTCAGACTCAGGCCGCGACGATGGTCATCACGTTCGTACTCACGCTGGTGATCCCGCTGCAGTACGCCGTGCTCGTCGGTGTCGGCCTGTCGATCGTTCTCTACGTCGCGCAGCAGTCCAACAAGATCACCATCACGCGCTGGGTGTTCCCGGTCGCCGGGGGACTGCCCGAGGAAACGTCGGTACCTCGCGAGCTTCCTGGTGACGAGGTCGTGGTGCTGCAGCCATACGGCAGTCTCTTCTTCGCTGCTGCGCCGGTCTTCGAGTCTCAGCTGCCGCGTGTGTCGTCTTCTTCTTCGGGGTCCGTCGTCGTGCTGCGTCTGCGTGGGAAGCAGGAGCTGGGCAGCACCTTCATCACCGTCGTACGCCGCTACGCCGACGAGCTCGCAGCGGTGGACAGCCGGCTGATGCTCGCCGGGGTAAGCACCGGCGTGGTCCGGCAGCTCGAGGCTACGGGGACGCGGGCGGTCCTTGGTCCCCACGCGATCTTCGCGGCGACGCCTCGCGTGATCGAGTCGGTGCAGTCAGCGGTGGCGGCGGCCGAAGGGTGGCGTGCTGGGCGTACGCCATAGTCGCGAAGCCATTTCGCCCAGCGGGATCGTGGCCCCTTTGGGCGCACGTTTCACCGCTGAAGCAGGCAGTCGAGTTCGAACCCTGCTGCGCGTAGTCGGTCCGCCAAGACGTCGCCCATCGCCGTAGCGGGGGTGAGGACGCCGTACCGGTTTGCGAGGTGCTCTCGATCAAGTGCAAGACACAAGGCGCTTTCGCCGAGCATGACTGAGGTTGCTTGGTAGCCGGGGTCGCCTTGGGCTTTGATCGTGGCGCGGTAGCGCGCACCGGTCGTCGTACGGGTGCGGATATCCATTGAGAATCGTCCGCGACGTCGTGCTTCTTCGTCCGGGCCGGCTCCGGGCGCGGGGAGCACCCGGTCCAGTACGGCGCGGGTGGGGCCGAAGCCCATGCCGGTGACGGTCGCGGCTATGCCCGCGCTGAACGCGGCCGCTCGTATCGGAGCGGTCACCCCGGTGCCGTAGGACATGGCCTCGCTGTATCGGAATCGCGGCCCGTATGCCCAGTCCGCGAGTGCGTTGCTCAGCCGTACGACCCGGGTGTTGTACGACGCCATCACGAACGTGCCAATCCACACCCCAAGGTCGGGGTCGCGGTGGATGCGGGGGTTATCGGGCTGCGCGCCCACGTCGGGTTCGGCGGCTCGGTCGGGGCTCAGCGCGTAGGGGTCGCCGAGCACTCGACGCAGCGTCGGGTCAAGCTGGGTTGCTTCGACGGTGGCGCGCATCGAGTCGATCGTGCCGCCGCTGAAACTGCCCTTCATGCTGGTGACGATCAACGTGGTGTCTTCCAGCGTTCCCTCGCCGTCGTCCCGTACTCGCTCGAAGAGCAACAAGACGCCGAGGTCTGACGGGATCGAGTCGAAGCCACACGAGTGCACGATGCGCGTGTGGTTCGCTTTGGCTTTGGCGTCGAACTGGTCGAGTGTGTTTCGGACGAACAGTGTCTCGCCAGTGAGGTCGGCGTAGTCGGTGCCTTCGTTGATGCACGCTTCGACTAGCGGCATTCCATAGCGAATGTAGGGGCCCACGGTGGTTGCGATGACTCGTGTTTGTCTGGCCATCGCGGCGAGTGATGCGGCGTCGTTGGTGTCGGCGACGATGAGCGGCCAGGCGTGCGCGTTTGGTGGCAGCGCCTGTTGGATCGTCTTGAGCTTTTCCTTCGACCGTCCGGCTAGTCCGATCCCTACGCCCTCTGGTGCGTGCTCGGCGAGGTACTCCGCCACCAACCGACCAACAAACCCCGTCGCACCGAACACGACGATGTCCAACTCGCGTCTCGGTTCCGTCTCCGCTGCCACCCCTGGACCCTAGATCCCATTCTCTAACTTCACGGCTGAACTGAGCTTCTTGCCCGCTAGAACATTCCGTTGTCGTGTGCGGATTCGGTGGGGATCACCTGCAGGACGTCCCAATGCTCAACGATTTTGCCGTCGTCATCGAAGCGAAAAATGTCGATGCCCGCGTAGTCGTCATCGCCGGGCCATGTTTGATAGCTATGCAGGACGACGTAGTCGCCCTCGGCTATAGCCCGCTTCACCTCGACGTGTTTGCCGGGGTAGTCGCACGCCATCACGTCGAAGTAGTCGATAAATGCTCGCTTCCCATCAGCGACCGTGGGGTTGTGTTGGGTGTACGACGCGCCGACGTACTTCTCGACTGCTTCGGCCGGCTTGCACTGGTTGAACATCAATTCGTAGAAATCGATCGCATCGGCCTTCATCTGTTCGAGTCTGTCGCTCACTAAATCTCCTCTCGAAGTTCAAGCTATCAATCCAAAGGTCAAGTCTGCGTCAAGAGTTCGAGTTCCGCGGTCAATCGAGGGACGCCTTCGACTTGGAGAACTCTCGGGTGAGCGATCCCCTACGTGCCGCCCCACGATTCGGTCTGATTCGCCGGGAGAGGGGCATTAGCAGCAGAAATCGTCGTGGAGTTGAACCGCCTGGGCTCGGCGGGCGTTTTACCAACATGAGAATGCATCGAACGTTCGTCCTGCCCACGCTCGCGACTGGTCTCCTGCTAGTGATCAGCGGATGCTCGAGTACGACCACGTCGACTCCGACGACGACCTCACCGCCTGCCTCGATCCCGAGTTCACCGGCCGACAACCCGACGCCGACTGTCCCGCCGACGACACCACCGGTTGCGGCGGGCGGTTCCACGATGACGATTTCGCAATTCATGTTTTCCACTCTGACAGTGAAACCTGGAGTCACGGTCACGGTGAACAACTCGGATTCAGCGACGCACACGGTGACCGTCGCAGGCACGAGCACCGACGTCACCGTCCCTGGTGGCGGATCGGCCACCTTCACGGCCCCGACTAAGGCCGGAAGCTACGGGCTAACGTGCGACTTCCACCGGAATATGCACGGAATGCTGACTGTCGCGGGCTAACACAAGCGGCTGAACCACACGACGACGCAGTGCGTTAATAGAGGTGTGACCCGCATTCGCGTCCTCAGTGATCGATCGACAAGTCGCGTCGATGACGCCGAGTTGGCTCGGTTGTGCGACGAGCACGCTCCCGCGCTGTTGGCGTACGCCGTACGACTGACCAGCGACCGGGAATTGGCGGAGGACATCGTGCAAGAGACTCTGCTGCGCGCGTGGACTCATCCCGATGCGTTGACCGGTGAACGTGGATCACCACGCGGGTGGCTGCTGACGGTCGCACGCAACGTGGCGATGGATCACTTCCGCGCTCGCCGCGTGCGACCGAGCGAAGTTTCCGATGACCTCATCGACCTCACCGAACTGACCTCCCACGACGACATCGACCTCGCGTTGCAGGCCTTGGTGGTCGCCGAAGGGCTTGCCGCGCTCACACCCGATCACCGTGCAGTCATTGTCGAATCGTTTTATGCCGGACGCTCGGTCGCTCAGGCAGCCGTCGTGCTCGGCATCCCGGAAGGCACAGTGAAGTCGCGCACCTACTACGCATTGCGCGCCTTGAAGGCCGCGCTCGTCGAACGTGGGGTGACGTCATGACCGAGTCATTCGACCAGGTGGCTACGCCAATGGAGTGCAAGCACGCTGAAATGCATCTCGGTGTTCTGGTCCTCGGCGTGATCGATCCGATGGAACGCCCTGCCGTCGAAGCACACGTCGCAACCTGCGCGCGGTGTACGGCGACGCTGGCCGAACTCGCCGGTCTGCCCGGCCTGCTGCATCAGCTCGATCCAGCCGAAGCGGCGGCCGGTCTTCCGCCCGTGTCTGCCGATTTCACCGCACGCTTACTCGCGGCTGGTCGCGATACCGCCCGAACGCGCAACGCTCGTCGACGAGTCATCCGGGTTGGCATAGGACTCGTTGCGGCAGTGGTGATCGTGTTTGCCGCGTTGTTCGTCCCGGGTTTGTGGCGCGACTCAACCTCGGCAGGTGTGACCGCGAGTACCCCCATCGTCGTTACTGGGAATGACCCCGCGACGTCGGTGTCGGCCAAGGTTGAGTTGGCGTCGCAGGCCACTGGGACCCAATTGACCCTGACCCTCAACGGGGTCGAACCGGGCGAACATTGCCAACTCGTCGCAGTTGACTCAAGCGGCCGGCGCGAGGTCGCCGCGACGTGGGTCGCGTCCTACCAAGGGCGCGCAACTGTTACTGGCACCACGAGTTTGACCGCGCAGTCAATCACGTCTCTGGAGGTCGTACGCCTCGACGGTTCACCGTTGGTGACCATGAAGGTGCCGCCGAGCTCGACCAGTTGAGTTAACCAGCCCACGGTTGCCAAAACGGATGCCAAGGATGCCCGTCCTTTCAAGCTCTCAAAGACGGCGTCGTAGGGTTTGAGCATGTCGAACAAAACGCTAGGGCTTCCCGATGACGTACACGCGTACCTGCTTGAAGTCGGTACACGAGAGACTGATGTGCTTCGCCGGCTGCGGGACGAGACCGCGGCTTTGCCACAACACAACATGCAAATCGCGCCCGAGCAAGGCGCCTTCATGCACCTGATCGTCCAACTGATGGGCGCTCGGCGCTGTATCGAGGTGGGAACTTTCACCGGCTACTCGTCGATCTGCGTCGCGACCGCGTTACCTGACGATGGGCTGCTGGTGTGCTGCGACGTGTCGGATGAGTGGACCGATATTGGCCGCAAGTACTGGGCCGAGGCCGGTGTTGAGGACCGAATCGATCTCCGGATCGCCCCGGCGCTGGAGACATTGGACGCGCTGCTCGCGGCGGGGGAGTCGGGGACGTACGACTTCGCCTTCATCGACGCGGACAAAACGAACTACACCTCCTATTACGAGCGAATCCTGCAGCTCCTGCGCCCGGGTGGCCTCGTGGCGTTGGACAACGTGCTCTGGGACGGGCAGGTTGCCGATCCGTCGGTTGATGACCCCGACACCAACGCGCTGCGCTCGCTCAACGCGATGATTGCCGCCGACTCCCGCGTCACTGTTTCGATGCTGCCGTTGGCCGACGGATTGACCCTCGCCCTCAAACGCTGAACGCCGTTCGTTCCAACCCTCTCGCGTCACCGGTCAATGAGCGCATTCAAACTCGCGCGGTTCACGATGAATCAGGCGACGTTGGCGGGCTCGGGCATCATGGGTCGAAGCCCGCTGGCCAACGGTTCGACGTAGCGCCGAATGGCCAACGCTGCGGCCGCTCCTTCGCCAGCCGCGCTCGCCGCCTGTTTCGTTGAGGTGCTGCGTACGTCGCCGGCGACGAAGATCCCAGCAACGTTGGTCTGCATGCCTGTGTCGGCGAGGACAAAGCCGGCGGAGTCCAACGCCACCAGATCCTTGACGAGTTCGCTGTTCGGGCTCAATCCGATGAAAACGAAGACGCCGTCAGCGTTGATCGTCTCCCGCACACCACCGCGTTCGACAACGACACCGGTGACGTGCCTGTCGGCGGTCGCGAAACCGACTGGCTCAGCGTCGGTGACGACACTGATGGCGTCGTTCTCCTCAACTTTGTTGACGACGACTTGGCTGGCCGTCAAGGCGGGGTCGCGAGTAATGATGGTGACGTCTTTGGCGAAGCGGGTCAGGAAGATGCTTTCCTCGCCGGCGCTGTTGCCGCCACCGATCACGGCCACGTGCTTGTCGCGATAGAAGGGGCCATCGCAGGTGGCGCAGAAGTGCACGCCCGCGCCGATGAGGTCGTCTTCGCCCTCGATACCGAGCCGCCGGTAGGTCGAGCCAAGCGCGAGGAGTACGGCGAACGCGGCGTACATCTTGCCGTCGCCGGTCGTGACTATGCGGTATTGCCCATCCACCGCGACGTCGGTGACTTCCTGCGCCGACAGGATTTCTACGCCGAACTTTTCGGCTTGTTGACGGAGTCGGTTCGCGAAGTCTTCGCCTGTCACGCCTTCAGGGAAGCCGGGGAAGTTGTCGAGCAGCTCGGTGATGCCGGCCTGGCCACCCACGCCGCCGCGTTCGATGACGAGGACCGAGAGCCCTTCACGCGCGGCATATAGGGCCGCGGTCAAACCAGCCGGGCCGGATCCCACGATGATGACTTCGTAGAAGTCGCATTGCGCTTCGGTTTGCAGGCCGAGTTTCGCCGCAAGTTCGGCGTTGCTTGGTTCGACGAGGACGCTGCCGTCGTCGAAGACGATCGTCGGAATGATGTCCTTGCCATCGTTGTACGACTCGACAATCGCGCGACCTTCGGCACTTTGGTCCACATCGACGTAGTCGTAGCGCACTCGCTGCTCGCCGAAGAACTGCTTGGCTCGTTTGCAGTCCGAGCACCACGTCGTGCCGTACATCGTGATCGCCATTGGTGCGCCCTTCGTTGTGAGAACTCGAGTCGGTTGGTGTCGCCTTGCTTGAACGTTGGATCTGACCACGGCATGCCGTGGAGTCCTTACGAAACCATTGTTTCGTTCGATCCGGATCGATATACGCGTCTGGAAGACAGGAGCGCTCGTCGCCCACGTGTGATTGGCCGGGTCGTGAGGCGATCATCAATACGTTCTAAGAACCTCCGGCTACGTTACTTCTGACGGAACGGAGCCACCATGGTCGCAACTGCGGCAGAGCGGCGTTGAGGTGACTAGCGAGAGCGGCGACGCCGCGAGCACTCGAGTGGATGCTCGGCCCGATCCGACGTCACCTGAGGGATCCGCGGTGGGCGCCGGTGGGCTGCCCGAAACCGAGGACATGCCCGAGCCCGGTCTCAGCCGGCGCCAGCAGAGAAAGAACCGGCCGAGAACCAAGGGTCAGAAGATCCGACGTCGCATCGTGATTGGGTTCGTCGCGCTGAGTGGCGTAGCAGCGATCTGGTTTGGCCTGTCATTCGCGCCGTACGCTCGCGATTCGAATGGCGAACCGGTCGCCGTCCTATTGGCTGAATGGGGCCGCGACAATCACCTTGGACCAGCAGTAGCCAAAGCCGAGGACTTCTATTACGCGCACTTCGCCACTGTTCCCGTAGGGGGAGTGCCCACCGAAGCTGCACTTGTTGACCGTCCCTCGGAAGCGCCAACGGCCCCCGGCCCGACAAGCCCGCCCTCAGCCGCCCCCCGACCGCATTTGAATCCACCCCCCACACTCACCTCCCCCGCAGCGGCGACCGTTGCGGGTGAGGGAGTCTGGCAACCGGTGGGAACACCGGTCGATGGCCGCCATGCGATCTATGTCGCGCGGGTACGACCGGATGGCGTGCACACAAGCGTGTTGGCTTCGTTGATGTGGATTGACACGAAACTCACCCACGCGATGCTCGTTCCCGGCTACATCGAACCGGGCGGCCCAAACCCCTCAGATGGCGCGTTGCCCAAGCGCTACTGGCCGCAGGTCCTAGCGAATTTCAATGGCGGTTTCCGCTTACAGGATTCAAACGGTGGCTACTTCTTCCAAGGCACAACAGTCGCTCCCCTGGTCCCGGGCCGCGCGTCGGCCGTCATCGGTCGTGATGGATCCGTTCAGATTGGTTCATGGGGTCGAGACGTTTCCATGAGCGCAAATACGTCGGTGGTGTTGCAGAATCTCGACTTGATCATTGACCAGGGCCGATCGAAGGTGCAGCCCGGCGCGGGATTCCAATGGGGTGCGACCACCTCGGGTGAGACCTATGCGTGGCGGTCTGCGCTGGGAGTACGAGCCGACGGCAGCTTGGTGTATATCGGTTCGCCAGGTCTGTCTGCCGAGTCGATGGCGAACACGCTGCTACGTGCGGGAGTGGTTCGAGCCATGGTGCTCGACATGAACAATTGGTGGGTCGCGGGTTTCTACTTCAACCATGACGCCAACGGTGCTCCAATTTGCGCCAAGTTTGATCCGAACATCGCAGAAGGCTGCGATCGTTTCCTCAAGCGGTACAAGCGCGATTCATTTCAGATTCTCGCTGCACCTCGGTAGTCCGCCTGGCCCTCAAATCTTGAGTCGCCGAAAAACCGAGCGGGGAAGATGCCTTATGCCCGACATGATGAAGCGCATCTGCGCAGGGACCCAGACGATTTCTTGATGTGAATGTAGAGCTTTGATCACGGCGTCGGCGACTTCGCTCGCTGTGGTTTCGAATGGCGCCCGGGGGAGGCCTGCTGTCATTTTCGTCCGTACGAAACCGGGGCGGACAATGAGCACCCTCACGCCGGTGCCGACAAGCGAGTCTCCGAGGCCTTGAGCAAACGCATCAAGGCCCGCCTTACTCGAGCCGTAGACAAAGTTGGAACGTCGCGCCCGTTCGCCAGCAACAGATGAGATTACGACGAGAGTTCCGTGTCCTTGTTTCCGGAGTGCGGCCGCGGCACGCAACCCCAGCGACACCGCGCCGACGTAGTTGACCGTTGCGATCTCGACGGCTCTGTCGGGGTCGTTTTCGGATTGAGTCTGATCACCAAGTAGTCCGAAGGCCACGACAACCACGTCGATGTCGGCGCCCATAAAGAGTTTGTCGATGAGCATGTCGTGGTTAGCCGTGTCTGCCGCGTCGAATGTCACCGTCTCAACGTCGGTGGCGCCGACGCCAATCAAGTCCCGGGATGCGTCCAACAGATCGGCTTCGTTACGCCCAGCCAGCACGATGCGCCGGGTCCTTCGTTGCGCAAGTTTGGTCGCAATTGCCAACCCAATGTCGGACGTCCCTCCGAGAAGGGCCAGCGATTGCGGTTCACCGACTGAGTTGATCACAGCGACAGCCTCCGGGATTGGTCTGAAACAAATCGTCGGTTTGGGTCAACCCGGTCGCGAATGGAATTCCATTCGGACAGACGCGGATACATCACTGGAATCAATTCGGGACGTACGCGTGAGTCCTTCGCTAGATATATCGTGCCGCCAGCCTCGGCAACAAGGTCATCAACGTTGTCCAAAACCGAAGCCAGCCCGGGCGTGTTGGTGGCGATGTCGAGGGCAAGTGTCCATCCCGGTCGTGGAAATGAAAGGGGTCCCGACGTTCCTGGTCCAAATCGCTTGAGAACGGCGAGGGCCGTGGGCACTTTCGCTTTCGCGAGTTTGGCCAAGATGAGTTGCAAAGTGCTCTCGTCGGGCACCACGGACTGGTGTTGCAGGAAGCCCTTCGGCCCATAGAGCCGATTCCAACCCTTGACGCCATCGAGGGGATAGAAGAATTTGTTGAGAGGCAGAATTTCCCCGTCTCTTCGGGTCGGGGATTTACGCAGCCACACTTCGTTGAGGGCGGCGATGCTCATTCTCGTGACCAAACCAAATGGTGGAGTCAACGAGGCCGTTGCAAGCGTCTCACTCCCACCCCGGTGACTTCGAGTCCGGCTGGTATGCCGGCCTCGGGCCTCGTCGTTAGTCGCATGATCGCCAGAGGTGACAACTCCGCGACCCATCGAGCGACCGCCAGCCAGGCAATCAAGCCAGGCAACCGCGTATCGGTCGGTCGCCTCGGCTTCGATCAGTTCGTCGAGGAGTTGATCGAGGTTGGTAGCCCTACGCGTGTTCACGCTCATCAGCGAGTTCGCGATCGGCGTTAATTGGATGGTGGCTTCGACAACGATGCCGGTGAGACCCATCCCGCCGAGGGTTGCGAAGAAGAGCTCTGCGTCTGACTGTGCGGTTAACGTCAGTACCTCACCATCGGGCATCGCTACATCGATGCTCAAGACATATCTGCCCAGCGAGCCGTCTCGATGATGGTTCTTTCCGTGCACATCAGCGGCGATTGCGCCTCCCAATGTGACGGCCCTGGTTCCCGGTGTCACCGGGAGGAACCACCCAGACGCGACGATACGTCGCAGTAACGAGTCCACGCGTACGCCCGGTTGGGCGCGCAAAACACCTGTCGTGAGATCGAGGGCGAGTATCTGATCGAGCCCGGTCAGATCCAGAACCAAACCACCCGCGTTCTGGGCGGGGTCTCCGTACGAACGACCCAGCCCACGAGCGATGACTCCACGATGATTGGGAGCCGCGAGGAGTTCCGAAATCTGTTCGACATCCCTCGGTCGCACAACCGTTGCGGCAGTCGGAGCCGTCCGGCCCCAACCGCAGAGCAATTCAGACACCGTTGGCCGCCAGCACAAAGGTGACCAGCCACACTGCGCCCAAGACTTGAAGTCCAAAGTCTCGAAGCACGACATCTTCTGGCGTACTCGCCTTGCCACTGTCGATATCAACGGCGAAGCGCAGGATGCCCAGCACGAACGGCGCGACCGAGATCTGGGCCCACGAGACTGCTCCACTTCGAGCACCTACATCAAAAGACCACAAAGCGTAAGCAAAGATTGTGGCCGTCGCGGAAACACTCCACACAAAACGAAGATAGCTCGCGGAGTACAGCGATACCGACGGCCTGGCCCCGTTCCCCTCGGTTGGCACGACGAGGAGTTCGGCGTAACGCTTGCCAGCCACCATGAACAGCGAGCCAAACGACGCCACCAGTAAGAACCACTGAGACAGCGGGATACCGGTCGCTGCCCCACCGGCGATTGCGCGCAACAGAAAGCCGGCCGCGACGAACGCGAGGTCGAACACCGGCTGGTTCTTGACTCCAAGGGTGTAAGTCAACGTGACGCCCAAGTAGATCGCGAGCACCGACGCGAGTTGAGACGAGCCCAACGTCGCACCAACCGCAATGGCTGCGATCGCGAGGACGACAGCCGTTGAAATCGCCACCTTCGGACTAACTTCACCACTGGCGATTGGTCGGAATTTCTTTGTGGGGTGGAGTCGATCCGCTTGGGAATCGACAACGTCGTTGATCAGATAGCCAGCACTTGATGCCAAGCAGAAACTCGCGAACGCAACGAGTGAATGCCGGGCTACGCAAGCGTTGAGCAGCGATGCGCTCGCAAGAGGAGCAGCAAAGACGAGGAGGTTCTTGATCCACTGCCTGGGACGAGTAGCGCGCAGCAGCGCCATCGTCGCTGACCGGGGAACACCCGCCCAACTGATAGACCCAGTTCTTTGACCAGTCACCGAGTTGCGCTCATTGAATGGCCTGGACTGCAATGAAGTCCTTCTTGAAGCGTTGAAAATAGGTAGAAGGGGGCCGAACGATGTGTGAGTTGATTTTGGACCCCAGGATGCGCGCACCTACATGGTGATACACGAAGCCTGTAGGCCACGAGACGTTCATATCCATGACCATTGCCGTCACGGCACCGGCTTTGACGAGATATCTCGCCATCGTGTCCCCCGTGACTGATGCGCCGTACTCGAAGATCAACGAACCGTCGGCGAGTTCCCCCAGTGCGGATCGATTGGCAGTGGAGAGACCTCCGTTGGCTGAACCCCACTTATCCGGGTCGTCGTTGCGAGACGCCCGAGACACGCCCCGTTCGACGAGTGGCGGGAGCTCTTGACGTACGACGACGACGTCGGGGCCAATCGCCATGTCACGACCCCAGACACCTACGGCGAGTGAACCGTCGGCGTGGATAGTCACGGCCGCGTAACCCGCACGCAACGGCACGACCGTTGTCCCGAGGTAGTAGTACCCGCCCAAGTGATTTGACAATTTGAATCCGCCATTGAACGCCGCAACCAGCCGGGAAAGCCACGTGGCCGGGGTGGAGTCAGCCGCCCTCGATGGACCATTTTCAGGGATGGATAGGCCGGGGACATAACGAAATCGCAGACGAGCCGGATCCATCCACAGAAGCGACACGGCACCCCCATCTACGGTGGCAACGTCGAGCGCTGACGTGGCCACTGCGCGGCTCCACTTAAAGGTCGCCGGCGGTAGGCGCAGAGTGGGTGGCACCAACCCTGTTTGGCCCGGTTGGGATGAACGTGCTGCCAGCGCTCCATTCGTTGGTTGTGGAACTTGGCTTCTGGAAGCAGTGACAGAGGCAAAAACGTCGCTACTCGAGGGCTTGGCGTGCCCGGCGGCGACCGAGCCACACCCGGTGACAAGCACAAAGGCAATCCCGAGAGCGATTATGTGAGCCCCGGTCCGTCGTCCTGAATGTGCGGACATGGGTCGACTCTCTAGGACTCATCTGGGAGGGGGCTGAGAGCCGATGTCGGGCGCGATTCGCGCCGCGTGATCCCACGGCCGGGACTTCAGTTCGGCCCGGGGAACGGATTGAGGTCGGATTCATTCACAGTTGCTTCACATACCTGCGTGTGATGTTGGGTGTATGAATTCAGCGACTTCGCGGGGCGGCGCGCGGGCCGAAGCCGAGGAGAAGACTCCAGTTCGTTCGTGGGTTGGGTCCTGAGGACCATGGAGGCACTCGGAAATCCCCGCCGTCGGGCGGCGGGCAATGTCGGTCGATGGGCGGGATTCGCCGTTGCCTTCGTGATGTTGACCGTAGGAACCGCCGCAGTCGCTGGGGCCATTTTCGTCGTCGATCACGCGACAACGGGACCTCCGCACTCGAACACCACAAACTCCCTCAAACCCGGTGCACCGGTGCTCGTCCATCCGCATCCCCCGGTGTCAGTTCAGGTCGGCGGACGCGGCTACGACATCTCGTACCCGCAGTGCGGTCGTACGCCGCCGCTCGACGGCTCATTCGCCATCGTGGGCGTGAATGGCGGAGCACCCCTCACGACCAACTCGTGCCTTTCCGCGCAATCCGACTGGGCGCGCACAAAGGCGGCCCATGCCGTTTACGTGAATACGGCCTACTCGGGTGTCGGTGATCCGGTGGCGTACGGCAAACGGCTAGTGGATGACGCCGTTTCGCGCGAACATGCGGCCGGTGCGGGGAGTACCTCGATGTGGTGGCTCGACGTCGAAACGACGAACGTATGGCGCGGCACCCAGCGGGAGAACGCGACAGTTTTGGACTCCATGGCCGCCCGGATCCAACAACTAGGGGCTCGGGTTGGCGTCTACTCCACCTCCCAACAGTGGAGTGAAATCACTGGCGACTGGACCCCTGGGCTCCCAGTGTGGAAGGCCACCGGTTCCGGCACCGCGAGTTCGGCGCTGGCGGCGTGCTCGGAGCAGTTCGCGGGCTCACAAGTGTCGATCGTGCAGTGGGTCCAGCGAATTGATGGGCACAAGCTGGACCACGATCTCATTTGTCCGGCGTGGATCCATCGCGCGGGCGAACTGCTTCAACCAGGTTCGGGGTGAGAGCGTCACATTCGGCATTGAGTGTGTTTCGCTGTGAGACGTCACACGCGTCGGTCAATCCGATCTTCCTGGGGCAGCGCGCCCGATTGCGCTGCCCTCGTCAGCGAAACGGACTACGGTTCGACCGCCTCGCTCTGCGCGCCAACTCGCCGACGCGAACCGGCCGAGAGGGAACCACTCATGCCCACGCGCGTCGCTAACGCACCTGAGGTAAGCGGTCGCTTCGCGTCGCAATTGCTCACCGACCCAAGGGCTCGCGACGTCGCGACGGTTGTGGAACGCATTCTCGCCGTACAAGCCCAAGACCTTCCGGCCGCACGGCTCGCGATTCGGTCCCGCTCAACGGGTCTGACCGCTGCCGATGTCGACCGTGTGCTCACCGTGGACCGCACGCACTGCATCACGTGGCTGAATCGCGGCACCTTGCACCTCGTGAGCCGCGAAGACTATTGGTGGTTGCAACTGCTCACCGCGTCGACGACACGTACGGCGAATGAGAAGCGTCTCGCCCAAGAAGGCGCGTCCATCGTCGGTGCCGAACGCGCGATGCGATTCATCAAGCGATGGTTGGCGTCCGACGGTCCGATGACGCGTCTCGAGATAGGTGAACGACTCGCCGCCAAAGGAATTCGTACGCAGGGCCAAGCGCTCGTCCACACGTTGATGTACGCAAGTTTGCGCGGCCATATCATTCGTGGGCCGGTTATTGGTCGCGAGCAAGGATTCGTGTCAGTGCGGGATTGGTGGGGGAGTCCACCCAAGTTTGACCGCGACGGGGCACTCGCCCAGTTGGCTCGACGCTATCTCGCCGGACATGCGCCAGCAAACGAACGCGATCTGGCCAAGTGGGCGGGTCTGCCATTGCGAGACGTACGCCGTGGACTGTCCCTTATCGCCTCCGACGTGATCGACGTCGACGGAACCTTGTCGCTGAAGTCGCAACGGCTCGGTGCGGAGATTCCCAAGCCCAAACTGCTCGGAGGCTACGACCCGGTGCTGATGGGCTGGGTCGATCGCGGCTGGGTGCTCGGGGACGCCCGCCACATCGTGACGGCGAACGGGATGTTCCACGCATTTGCGATGGTTAACGGCATGGCAAGTGCCACGTGGAGGCGACCCAAGGGCGAGGTCCTGCTCGAGCATTTTGCGGAAGCATCCCCGACGGTCGCGAAGGCCCTGGCGCAAGAGGCAACAGACATCGACCGCTTCCTCTCTTCCTAGCCCTTGACAACGCGACCGAAGAACCTCACCATTCTACCCATCAGTTGATAAACTGAATGGTTGAATATGACTCTCACTAAGGCTCGAGCCGAACGGCAACTCAGTAACACCTTCGCGGCACTCGCCGATCCGACGCGTCGGGCCATCCTGGGCCAGTTGGCCAAGGGCGACGCGAGCGTCAACGAGTTGGCTCGACCGTTCGCGGTCAGCACTCAAGCGATCTCCAAACACCTGAAGGTCCTTGAGCGCGCCGGGCTGATCAGCCGCACTCGTGATGCGCAATTCCGTCCATGCCGATTGGAGCCAGAGGCACTGGACACCGCGGTCGCATGGATCGAACGGAATCGTGAGATCTGGACTGAGCGATTCGACAATCTCGAACGACATCTTCGCGAACTCCAACATCAGCAGCAGAAACCCACGAAGACAGGGAAGGTATCGACATGACCGAGACCACAGGCGTTCCCACCGACGAACGCGGCGAACTCACCATCACTCGCGAGTTCGATGCACCGCGCGAACTCGTCTTCGCGGCGATGCTTGATCCCGAGCAACTGACCCACTTCTGGGGCCCTGTCGGTATCTCAACTCCCGTCGATCGGATCAAGGTCGATGCCCGCCCTGGTGGCATCTTCGAGACCGTGATGATTAACGACGTCAACGGTGAGGAGTACCCGAGTAGTGGTGTGTATGTCGAGATCATCGACAATGAATTGATCTCCTGGATCGAGCCTGATGTCGGCATGACAACGACGTCGACGTACACCGACATTGGCAACGGCCGTACGCGCGTCGTCATTCACCAGACCAACGCACCCGAGATGTACCGCAGCGCCGATGCAGTCGCCGGCTTCCAAAGCAGCCTCGACCGATTCGCTGCCCATCTCGCCACCCTGGTCGCCTAGCCCATCGGGACTGGCGTCGTTCTTGTGGCGGCAACGACTAGTTGCGGCGTTCGTTGACGACCTTCTTGACGAGGAGGAACGGCAAGATGAACGCGGCGATTGCGGTGACGAGCCAGATGATGAGGCTGGCCAAAATCCAGGTGGAGAATCCGCTCACTGTGATTCCTGAGAGGGCGATGTTCGTGATGAACAAGGCCACGAAGGTCGAGAGCAGTCCGATGCCGCCCATGAAGGCCGGTGCATTCTTCTCCGCCATATTGGATATCAGTGGAGAGAGGATCGCTTGGATGATCGCGAAGATGATTGCGACGGCGAAGTATGACCTCGTGTCGACAGTCATGCCCTCTAAGAAGAGGTTCGCGACGATGATGCCGATGAGAGCGGACAGGAAGTAGATCGCCATCCTGATCAAGAATCGAATCATGGCCGAACGTTAGCCGACCCTGACTCACTTTCAGCGGTAAACGATGCTTCAAAACGCGCCCGTTTCACTGGTGAAGGGACTCACAAATCGAGCCCGATTTACCGGTCAACGAGTGGGCTTCAGTTCGCCCGTTTCACCGATGAGCGGGATATGGCGAAGTTCATGGTCCTGAGCGCTCGGGACCGCTGATCTGAGGGCCGATAGCCCTTGAGTGACGACGCTGCGACGAGCAACGCCGGGCGATCCTGCACGGGACGACTCGGCGTCGGTCGAGCGCGCCCCGAAAGTGCACCGACGCCTCTATCTTCCGGTCGCTGCCAAGTTCACGATCTCGATTGCCTTCGCGGTGTTGTGGGTTGCAGTTTCAGCATTGATCTCGTTGCCGTGGGTACAGGAACTCAGCGCTGCCGTCGGATTGTTCATGGCGCTGGTAATCGTCGGGTTGGTGGCGTACTTGCCCGGCTTCATCGTCGCGTTCATGACCATGTCCTTGATCCTCGATCGACAGCCACCGTTGCAGGTCGCAAACCCGACAACAGGTGTGAGTGTCATTATCGCGGCGCGCAACGAGGAGGCGGGGATCGGCGACACGATTCGCTACATCGCGAACAGTGACTACGCCGGGGCGGTGACGATCTATCTCGCGGATAACGGCTCCACGGACCAAACGTGCGAAGCAGCTCGCGAGGTCGCTTCGGAACTCAAGATCGAACTGCGCGTCGTACACGAATCAACCCCGGGGAAGTCACACGCGCTCAACGCTGCGTTGGCGCAGATCACCACCGACTACGTCGTGACCGTCGACGCGGACACGTTGTTGCATCCCGAGGCGTTGCGTCGATTGGTGTCCCGCTTGGAGTCAGCACCAGTCGACACCGTCGCGGTTGCCGGCGCGGTACTGGTGCGCAACTCGCGTGTCAATCTGCTCACGCGAATGCAAGAGTGGGACTACTACCTCGGCATCGCGGCAGTGAAACGCATGCAGGGTCTGTACCAATCGACGCTGGTCGCGCAAGGCGCCTTTTCGCTGTACCTGACCGAGCGCGTACGCGAAATCGGCGGTTGGCCCGACGCGATCGGTGAAGACATTGTCGTGACGTGGCGGCTGATGGAACGCGGGGATCGAGTGCTCTTCGAACCAACGTCGGTGGCATTCACCGATGCGCCGATAAGCGTGAAGCACTTCATGATTCAGCGCGCGCGATGGGCGCGAGGGATGTTCGAAGGCCTCGCGACAGTGCCGCCATGGAAGCAGCCGAGGTTCTTCACCAAGATCATCGCCGGCCTCAATTTGCTGATCCCGTTCCTGGATATCGGGTACGCCCTGATCTGGCTTCCCGGGGTCGTGTTGTTCTTCCTTGGCATTCCATTGATTGTGTCGGTATGGACTCTGGTCGTTCTGCCGATCACGATGCTGGTCTACGGCGGCCTGCGGACCTACCAATCGCGTCGGGTCTTTGGACCGCTGAACCTGGCAGTGCGCAAAAACCGGCTCGGTTACATCGCTTTTCTGCTTACCTACCAGGTGTTGTGCTCGATCGCCTCCCTCACCGGCTACCTCCAGCATCTCGTGGGTACGAACCGGCGCTGGAAGTAGTCAGCGACTCGGAAGGTTAGGGCGAGGATAAGAATCATCTGCGCCCCTGTCGGAAGTCGGCCCTGGCTGATACGTTCCCGAATCGGGGTGGGGACGTTGTGGACACCCCCGATTGCCGTACGTCGGTGGTCGGGCGAGATGTTGGGGCTAGGGGGGCAAGGTCATGCGTCGTATCGCGGCACTCGTCGCACTTTCGGTCATCGCGACCACGTTGTCGGTGGCTGAGGCGGCACCTGCATTTGCCGTCGGTGAACCCGACGCGCCCACAGCCGTGAACGCAACGGATGGCGACAACGCGCAATCAACCGTCTCCTGGACCGCTGGTGCAGACAATGGAAACGCGATCACCAACTTCACAGTCACCTCGAGTCCTGACGGTAAGACCTGCGCAGGCTCGTCAACGAGTTGCACAGTGCCAAACTTGACCAACGGCACCGCCTACACCTTCACCGTGATTGCCACCAACGTCATTGGTGACTCTCTTGCATCCGCTGCGTCGAACTCTGTCACTCCGCTCGCGCCCCCACCACCTGACACCGTCCCGGATGCGCCCACCATTGGTACGGCGACGGCGGGCAGCCAGGCGGCCACGGTCACCTGGACTGCACCGGCGAACAACGGCGGTCAACCAATCACCAAGTACGTCGTCACCTCATCACCGGGCAGCAAGAAGTGCAACGGTGGTGGAGGCGCAACCCAGTGCACCGTGACCGGGTTGGCCAAGGGCGGTACGTACACCTTCACTGTCATCGCCCATAACTCCGTCGGCGATTCAGTTTCATCGGGACCGACCGCACCGATCACGCTCGCGAATGCTCCCGATGCGCCGTCGGGTGTTGTCGCGCAGAGCGGTTATAACCAAACGGTTCCGGTCACCTGGGTCGCGCCGCTAGATAACGGTTCAGCGATCACCGGCTACACCGCGACGGCCTCGCCTGGCGGTGCGCATTGTTCGGTAGTACCGCCGGCTCTCACCTGCAACGTCATAGGACTGGTGAACGGTACGGCGTACACATTTACCGTCGTCGCGACGAACCTCGAGGGTAACTCGGCAGCGTCCGCCGGGTCCGCTCCAGCGACACCGGCGTACTCGCCCGGCGTCGTGCGGTCGGTCCGAATTGCCGCCGGCCGTGGAACCATCCACCTCTCCTGGCTTCCGCCGCTGGACAACGGTGGGTCGGCGATCTTTGACTACCTCGTGACGCCTGCGGGCGGCATCCCCTTCCACACAGCGGGCACGGCACCATCGATCGTGATCAGTGGGCTCGCGCAGGGCCGCAACATCGCCTTCAGCATCCAGGCCCGCAACGGGGCCGTCGGCCCTGGAAGTCTCGGCATCCCGACCACCGTTGTCGTGCTCGGATCGACAGCCACGATGAAGGCGTACCCGGCCGGCGTTGTTTACGGTCGTTGGTCTCGCCTCGTTGGTCTGCTGCGCTCGACAACGGCAGCGCGTTTAGCTCATCAAATCGTTCGTGTGCAACTTCGGACAGTCGGCAACGGCAGGTGGCAATCACTGGCGAGTTTCCGCGCCGACTCGATCGGCGTTTATCGGATCCGCATCCGACCGTCAGAAAACACGGAATACCGCGTTGTCTACTACGGCGCAGGCCGGGTGCTCGGATCGACGTCGCGGGCGATTCGAGTAGGAGTGGCCTGGCGGATCAAGCTTCAGGCCAGCCCCCGCAGCGTTCAGGTGGGGAAGGTCGTCAACTTCACCGGTCGCGTGAAGCCGTTGAAGCGGCACAAGACTGTGCTGTTGCAGAAGTTGGAAGGCAGTAGGTGGGTCACGAAGCAGTCGGCACGTACGTCGATCCGCGGAGTTTTCCGGTTGCGCAACACTCCGAAGAAGGCCGGGACGTTCCTCTACCGGATCTATCTCGGCCGAAGCGCCGGGCACCTCGCGGCGGCGAGTGGACGAGTACGCGTCAACGTCGCGGTGAAGCCGAAGCCGAGACCCAAGCCAAAGCCTGGTACGGGTGGAGCGTTTAGCGTCTCAGTGAGCGCGAGTGCATCGCGGGTGGTGTCAGGGTCGACGGTGTACTTCGGCGGTCGCGTGTCGCCAAGTAATCAGCCGAAGTCGGTGCTGCTGCAGAAACTTGAAAACGGTGCTTGGGTGACCAAGCAGTCGGTCAAGTCGCTCGCAAATGGGTCGTTCCGGATTGCTTACACGCCGAGCAAGCGAGGGACGTTCTCCTACCGGGTCTTCGTAGCTGCGACGAAGGCTCATCGTGCGGGCGTGAGTCGCCGAATCACACTGTCCATCTTGTAGGTCCGGCTCGATTCGGCTTCGTTGTCTGAGCGCTCGTGTGCAACCGCCACTCGACCATCGTGTTTCGGCCTTGTTTGCGCCGCAACTCGCTCTAGGTTGGGTCGATGAAGAGCGAAGCAGCCACGCCCGCGGCGTACATCGCCAGTCTGCCTGCGGATCGGCGCACGGCCATGACAGAGGTACGTCGTGTGGTGCGCGCGCGCGTCCCCAAGGGCCTTGCTGAGGTGATGTCTTTCGGGATGATCGCCTGGGTCGTGCCGTTGGCGACCTACCCCGACACGTACAACGGACAGCCGCTCATGTACGCCGCGCTTGCCTCGCAGAAGAACTACATGTCGCTCTACCTGATGTGCATTTATTCCGGGGGTGACCGCGAAGCGACGTTTCGCGCGCGCTGGCGGGGTGGGAAGAAACTCAACATGGGGAAGAGTTGCGTGCGTTTTGGCGCCGCTGACGATCTCGACCTGCCGTTGATTGGAGAGTCGCTCGAAGCGCACACGGTCGAGTCGTTCGTTGCGTTGGCGCGAAGTGTGCGAAGGGGACGCTGAAGACGCTGAGGGCGTTGGTTGCGCCGCGTGACTAGCGGACGATGGTGACTAGCCGCTAGCGGCCAATGGTGACGAGAGTGCCGATCGCCGCGGCGGTGATCCCGACGAAGGCAGCCGACACGCCGATGCGTGACCAGATTCCGGAGACTTGCGAACCCATCAGTTCGGGATCGGAGGCAAGCCGATTCACCAGGTAGATCAGCGGCACGGAGGCGATTCCGTTGAAGACCGCGGTGAAGACCAGTGCACTGATGGGGTCGATCCCGATGAAATTCATGACGAGTCCCGCGAGCAGCGCGACGGCGATGATCAGATAGAAGCGCCTCGCCTGCGCCCACTTGCGATCGAGACCTTCGGGCCACTCGAAGGCTTCCGCTAATGCGTACGCCGTTGATCCGGCGAGTACCGGAACTGCGAGTGCCCCAAGACCAACGACGCCGAACGCGAAGATGAGTTTGGCGATGAAGCCGGCGTTGGGGAACGAATTGACCAATGGTTCCAGTGCTTCTGCAGCATCGGCAGCAGTTCGGATTTCGGTCGTACCGCGGTCATGCAGCACCGTCGCAGTGGTCACCATGATGAAAAACGCGGCCGCTTGGGCTGTCACCATCCCAATGATCGTGTCGGACCGAATCGCGCGCATGCGTCGGTGTGCGTCGATGAAGGGCACCTGCGTAAGTGGTGCTTGATCGGCCGCGAGTTCCTCCTCGACTTCTTCGGAGGCCTGCCAGAAGAACATGTACGGCGAAATTGTCGTACCGATGACTCCAGTGATGAGGAAGAGGAAGGCCGGAGTGAATTCGATGTGAGGGATGAGCGCCGCGCGGATAACTTCGCCCCACGGCGCGCCGACGACGATCGCGGTCAGCGGATAGGCGAGCAAGGCCAGGCTCAACCACTTCAGGACCCGAGAGTAGGAGCGATATCCGATCCAGATCTCTGAGCTGAGTACGCCGAGGGTGAAGGCCGCGGCGACCAGTGGCAGCGGAATCGGGATGATCAACGCGACTGCGGCGGCAACCGCGGAAATGTCCGCGCCAATGTTGATGGTGTTGGCGACGACCACGAGAAGGACGGCAGCGGTGAGGACTCGGCGCGAATAGCGGGTGGCGATCGCCCGTGACAGTCCCATGCCGCTGGCCGCCCCGATGCGGGCGACGGCTTCTTGGACGGCGATGAGTAATGGCAGCAGGTAGAGCGCGGTCCAGAGTTGTCCGAAGCCGAATCGCGCCCCTGTCGTGGAGTGCGTCGCGATGCCGGACGGGTCGTTGTCAGCGGCGCCAGTGATGAGACCCGGGCCAAGGTTCTTCAGAAACCGCCTGAGCCGGGCCACAGGGTCATCATCGTGGTCGGTGGGTACGCGATTGGTCGTTCACGCGGAATCGCAGTCGGCGGGTTTGCTCTATTGGCCGTACGTCAGGAATTCGCCGCGACACGCCGTGTATTCACTCCGGATGATCAACAATGTTGATCATCCGTGAAACGTGGGCGAGTGGGGGACGACGGGGAGGGGTCGCCGGTAGCGTGCTCTGCGTGGGTGGATTTCCGGAACTCGGCGACACGATTCTGAGCGTGTGGGCGCATCCCGACGATGAGACGTACCTCGCGTCGGGGCTGATGGCTCGCGCCGTACGCGAGGGCGTCCGCGTCGTCTGCGTCACCGCCACGCGCGGCGAGGGTGGCTCGATGGACGAAGAGCGGTGGCCGACGTCCACGATGGGAGCTGTACGCGAGCAGGAACTCATGCGATGCCTGGACATTCTTGGCGTCACCGAGCACGTCTTTCTCGACCTACCCGACATCGGCATGGACACCGCGCTACCCGACGAAGGTGCGGCGCGGCTGTTAGAACTCATGAGCGACATCCGGCCCACCAGCGTGTTGACCTTCGGACCCGAGGGGATGACCGGGCACCTGGGGCATATCTCGGTGAGCGATTGGACCACCGAGGCATTTCACCAAGCCGCTCCCGATGGTGCTCAACTCTTTTATGCCTGCCAGAACGAGGAGTTCGCTCGGACGATGGTCCCGCGGATGGAACCGTTCAACGTCTTCCGGCCCGGCACTCCGCCAGTTTTGACCGAGGACAAACTTGCCATTTCCTACGATCTTGAGCCCGACTTGATGGAACTCAAACTGCGCGCGATTCAGGAGCACGAGAGCCAAGTCGAAGGGATGCTCGCAGCGCTGGGGGAGGATTTCTTCCGAGTCGGCGCTCGTACTGAGTGCTACTGGTTAGGCGCGACGAAGACGGCGTGAACTAACGACCGGAGTTTTCCGCCGGCTTCTCCAGATTCGTCTTCATCATGTCCATCCCCTTTTGCACGCCACTCTTGATGACCGTGCTCAAGATGATGGGGAAGATCAGACCGGTGAAGCCGGTGGGTTTTGGCATATCCATCGTCTTGGTGATGCGAGTGCCATTGCCTTCTGGTGTGAGCACGAACGTGTTGATGAACGAACCGGTGGGCTCACTGCTCGTCAGGACCAGTCGAGAGGGCGCTTCGCACTCAGTGACTTCGACCTCGTTGCGGTGGTTGGCGTCGCGCGGGATCCAGCCGTACGACACGAACGTCGTCCCCTTGTGGACGGGGGTGTCACTGAGGTTTTCGATGTGATATTCGCGCGGTGACCACTCGTGGTGGCGCGACACGTCGGCGAGGTAGGCGAAGACTTCGTCAGCAGGGCGATCGACGGTGACAGTCCATTGGGGTGTGACGCGTTCGGCCATGGCGTACTCCTTGGTTGGGTTGCGTGCTCAGCGTGTACCCGAAATGCCTGCGGGCACAAGGGCTTGTGGTGGTCCTCCTAGGCGCGTCCTGCGGGTGGTCGTGTTGGCGCCGCGACGGGGTCCTCACCGTGATGCGTCCTCGGCGAATTGAGTCAGGGAGAGGACATTGGAATCCGGGTCGAGGAACCACGCGATTCTGTCCTTTCCTTGCGTTGTCCACACGCCGGTCGAGTTTTGGTCCATGCCGTCGTAGCGAAGGAATTCGATGCCACGCGACGAAAGCAGAGCAATGTCGCCTTCGATGTCATCGACTGCCCAACCCAGCACTGTGTACGGCGCAGCAACGTGCTCTCCAACTGCGGTAACTCGCAACATCGTGCCCCCCGAGTCGAAGACGCAGGCGTACTCGTTGGATTCGATCAGGGTGAGACCAACGATCTCGGCGTAGAAGTCGCGCGCCCGCTCAAGGTCGAGCGTAGGGACGAAACCAATGAGTGCGCGTTCGCTCACCATCAACCTCCTGGTCCGCTTGCTTCATTGACCGTACGTCAGAAAATCGGTGCGACACGCCGTGTTTGGTTGACGGATGATCAACAATGTTGATCGTCCGTCAACGAACAGCCGGATGCGGTCAGGTGGTCGGGGGTTCGGCGAAGTCGCGCTACGGTCACTCGCGTGTCGAGCCCGGGAGCAGAAGAGACGGATGTCGGTGACTCCGCCACCGCGGAGGGGCGACGGCTTCCGCTGTGGAGTGGCATCGCGGGACTTCTCACTCCGATCGTCCTGATTGGTGGCTGGTCGCTGGCCGCAGCTGCACAACCGGTCTTTGACCCGGTGACGCAGACGATCAGCGCGCTGGCGTCGTTGAGTGCGTACTCGCGCTGGATCATGACGCTGTCCCTCCTGCTCACAGGGTTGTGTCATCTCAGCCTTGCCATTGGTCTCATCCGCGTCATCCCGCGCCCAGGACCGGTTCTGCTCGGCGTCGGCGGACTCGCGACGATCGGTGTGGCGTTTGTACCCCTGGCATGCAGCGGGGGAGCGAACAGTTGCGGCGCCGAACCCGGGTTCCGATCCATGTTGCACTCGAGTCTCGCGGGTATCACGTTCTTCTGTTTGTCGGTGTGGCCGCTCGCAGCCGCATGGAGTTTGCGACGCGGCTACGGGCCGTACGCCGTTGCATCCCTGTTTGCCGGCATCGCGTTGACGGCGTTGCTTATCCGTTTCGGTATCGAGGTCAATGGGTCAGCATTCGAGATCGGCCGTAACGAACGCGTTCTCGCTGGCGCGCAAGCGCTATGGACGGCGGCGACAGCGCTTTGGTTCCTACTGCTCGCCGTTCGCGCGAGACAAGCCCGATGAAACAGGTCCGATGAAACACCCCGCGAAGGAATCCGAAGCATCGAGCAGTCGTCGATGAAATGGCTACGAGGCGCCCGAACGATTCCCTCAGCGCCATGGACCGCACCTAGTACGTGGCAGCCAACCGCGAGTTCCTTCGCGGTGCTCATCATCGGGCTCACGCTCCTCGGGGTCGGCGATGGGCTGCTCGTCGTCGCCAACATCGGTACGACGCCGTGGACCGTGCTTGCTCAAGGAGTCGCGGTCCACTCGCCCTGGGATATCGGTTTCGCAAGTTTTGTGGTGAGCCTCGGCGTGCTCCTGTTCTGGTTTCCGTTACGTCAACGTCCCGGCGTCGGGACGGTCACCAACGTCGTGGTGATCGCCATTGCGCTTGGGGCCACCGCGGCGCTGCTGAAGTCCCCCGACTTGTACGCCGCGAAGATCGCGTTCGTCTTCGCGGGCATCGCACTGATGGGGTTGGGAAGTGGGCTGTACCTCACAACAGGCCTCGGACCGGGGCCACGCGACGGCGCGATGACGGGCATTCACCACCGCACCGGCTGGCCGGTGGGGATCGTGCGGCTAGGAATTGAGGTCACGGTGGTGGTGATCGGTTGGCTACTCGGAGGCACCGTCGGACTCGGCACCGTCCTATTCGCGCTTCTGATTGGCCAGGTCGTGGCGATCTATTTGGGTTTCGTGGCACGCCTGCGAGGAGCGCACACATAGCCGGCTCGGGAGGGGATCGAGGGAGGCCGATCACGGGAGATGTTCACCACTCAGACCGATGGCACCCGTACGGAACGCCTAGGCTGACCCCACGCGCGACGACGACAACGAACGGCCCACGAGACGAGGACGCTGTGCCCCTGCTGAGCCAGATGGAATTGCTGCACGACTTGGAGCCAGTCGTTGCAACTGAGCTCGATCGCCATCTCAAGGTTGCACGCGAGTGGATGCCGCATGAGTACGTCCCCTGGTCCGAGGGACGCAACTTCGGCGGAATCATGGAAGGTGACTCCTGGGACCCCGAGCAATCTCGCCTCGATGCCGTCGGACAGACCGCGATGGTCGTGAACCTGCTCACCGAAGACAACCTGCCGAGCTATCACCGCGAGATCCATACCGCGTTCGGTGCCGATGGCGCGTGGGGTTCGTGGATCGGGCAGTGGACCGCCGAAGAAGGTCGCCACGCGATGGCGATTCGCGACTATTTGTTGGTGACGCGTGCGGTCGATCCCGATGCACTTGAGCGGGAACGCATGATTCACATGACGGCCGGATTCAACAGCTCGTACGAACTCGACGTCTTCCACAGCGTCGCCTATGTGTCATTCCAGGAACTCGCAACCCGCATCTCGCACCGCAACACTGGCAAGCACACGTCGGACCCACTGTGCGAACAACTACTCGCGCGCATCGCGCTCGACGAAAACCTGCACATGATTTTCTACCGCAACCTCTTGATCGCCACGTTGGACCGGGCCCCTGATCAGACGATGGCTGCGATCGTGGACGTGGTTCGCTCCTTCGAGATGCCCGGCGCTGGGATCGAGGGCTACAACCGTCGCGCGCTCGCAATCGCGATGGCCGGGATCTACGACCTGCGCATTCATCACGACGAAATTCTTGTTCCGGTATTGCGTGCATGCGACATTTGGAACGTCAAGGGACTCAGTCCGGATGGCGAGAAGGCACGCGAAGAGCTGGCCGACCTCATGGCCGACATTGATGCGAGAGCGAGCGCTTTCGATGAGAAGCGCACAGCAATTCAAGCGCGTCGCGCCGCCCGCGCCGAATAGACCGGCAGTTTGCGAAGCCGCGTCAGTAACACGAACCGGCGTGAGACCCAGCTAGTCGATGCGGACGGTGCCGTTCGGCGTACGGAAATGGACCGCAGCCA
>JBBRTC010000023.1:0-29349 GCA_038244765.1 Candidatus Nanopelagicales bacterium
CGCGGATCTTGTTCTCCTCGCGCGCCTTGGTCTCGACGAACTCCTCGATGTCGGGGTGGTCCACGTCGAGCACGACCATCTTCGCCGCGCGACGCGTTGCGCCACCGGACTTGATCGTCCCGGCGCTGGCATCCGCGCCGCGCATGAAGGACACCGGACCACTGGCGGTGCCGCCGCTGGAGAGCAGCTCCTTGGAACTGCGGATGCGGGATAAGTTGAGACCCGCGCCGGAACCGCCCTTGAAGATCAAGCCCTCTTCGCGGTACCAGTTGAGGATCGAGTCCATCGTGTCGTCGACGGCGAGGATGAAACACGCGCTGACCTGCTGCGGGCTGGACGTACCGACGTTGAACCACACCGGTGAGTTGAAGCTGAAGACTTGGTGCAGCAGCATGTAGGTGAGCTCGTGCTCGAAGAGTGTCGCGTCTTGCTCGGTCGCGAAGTAGCCGTTGTCACGCCCGGCTTGGGTGTAGGTGAGGACGACGCGGTCGAGGAGCTGACGCAGGCTCCACTCGCGTACGTCGGTGCCGACCGCACCGCGGAAGTACTTCGTCGTCACGATCGTCGACGCGTTGACGCTCCAGAAGTCGGGGTACTCCACTCCGCGCTGCTCGAAGACGGTCTCGCCGGTCTTCCAGTTGGTCTGCACGACATCGCGACGTTCCCAGGTGACCTCGTCATAGGGGTGTACGCCCTCGGTCGTGTAGAGCCGCTGCATCGTGAGGCCCTTGCCCGCCTGTGCTGTGTTCGTCGTGACGTTGGCGGTTGTGGTCTCGCCGGATGCGGGGATCGCGGTCTCGGTCATCGGTCGTCCTCCTGGGGCGTACTGCGTCGTGTCGTGCGTCGGGTCATGTCTGTGGCGCTTCGTTGTCGTCTTGGTGCTTCGTCTTGTCGTTCTTCGGCTTTTTGTGCGTTGTTCTTCGTCGTGGTGGTACAGGTGCCGCTAGGTCTTGTGTGGTGCGGTCGTTGTGCCAGGCGTCGTCTGTTGGGGCGTGGGTTCTTGGCCGACCGGTTCTCGCTCAGCGCGGAGCAGGGCGATCTCGGCTTCGAAGTCTTCGAGGTTGTCGAACGAGCGGTAGACGCTGGCGAATCGCAGGAAGGCCACCTCGTCGAGCTCGCGCAGCGGGCCGAGGATCGCCAGGCCCACTTCTTGGGACGGGACCTCCGCCGAACCGGTGGCGCGTACGGCGTTCTCCACCTGCTCGGCCAACCGCGCGAGGTCGTCTTCGCTGACAGGTCGGCCCTGGCAAGCCTTGCGTACGCCGCTGATCACTTTGCTGCGACCAAACGGCTCACTGGCCCCGGAGCGCTTGACCACCGACAACGTCACCGTCTCGACGGTGGTGAAGCGGCGACCGCATTCCTGGCACGCGCGGCGGCGCTTGATCGCGGTGCCGTCGTCCGCGGAGCGGGAGTCAAGGACGCGCGAGTCGTCGTGGCGGCAGTACGGGCAATGCATCGCGGTCCCTTTCTCTCGCTCGGGGTCGGTCGATGGCCCTCCTCGGGAGGCGATTTCCCGCCTGAGGAGGCTGTGTCTGTGGGTAACTCTGGGGATGGCTTGTGGACCACCTATGGATAACGTGTGGACCACCAAACCACTATCTGTGGACTAACTACAGGCGTGCAACTACTAGATATAGGGAACCGTAGGCCCCACCTCAGACAGTTGGCAACCTCCACCGCCGTACTCTTTCTGGTGGTCCTGCTGCGGGGGTAAACCTGCAGGTCAGCGCGTTGTCGCAAATCTAAAACTGCGCAAAACGTCGGTGTGTCGCCCGTCACTTCCCCATCGCCGGGCTAATCCGGGCCTAGTGGTTGCTTCCCAGGTGATTTCGGCGCCGGAAGCAACCACTGGCGCAGGATTACTGGCGGGTCGGTGGCGGGTCGGTGAACCGGTGCGGGGGCAGGTCGCCGGCGGGTTGGTTAACGAGCGCGGTTAGGCGAAACGGGGGACGATCAACTGCTGCCCGGGTACAAGTTGGGTGCCGCTAAGGCCGTTGAGTTCGCGGATGCGCGCGATCGTCTCGCGTGGATCGGCTTGTGGCGCAACGGTTTGGGCGATCTGCCAGAGAGTCTGGCCTGGTTGTACGACGACCGATGACGTCGCCGCTCCCCCACTGTTATCGGAGCCGCCGAAGGCGACGGAGTGGCTGAAACTCATGACGAGTACGGCGACCAGGCCCACCAACATCAGGATCACCACACGGCCGCGGCCCGTCAGTCGAGTGCGGCGTTGGGGCGTACTGGCCCGACGGCTTTCGCGGACCGTGGCGTTCATCGTGATCGTGGCCATCTCGTCGTCTCCTCGCCTCCGGCCCCGAGGGGCCTCGCCATCCGTCGCTTGCTTGTGACCCCAGTCCGCCGAACATGTGTTCGATCGAACGTCTGTGCGATGTCTACAGGAGTGGTACGACACTTTCAAGGATCTTTCGAACATATGTTTGGAATACGTGTTCGATTCCCCTACGGTTCACCCAGGCGGAAAGACCTCGCCACACACCAGCAGCTGGAGGAGCCATGGCCGGACGTACCGGATCGGACGACGGAACCAAGTCGGGCGAGGCGCCGAGCAACTCCGCGGCCAAGGATTCGAAACCGACGGCAGACTCCACCGGCGGCCCAGACGCGGCGAGCAAGTCGGGAGCATCAGCGGCTGCGGGATCGGCGAAGACCGGCAAGTCGGCGAAGCCGCGCGCCTCGAACGTGCGCGAACTGCCTGACTCCCCACCCGACGCTCACGGCCTGACCGCGCGCGCGAGGCGTGTACTCGAGGTCATCAAAGAAAGCGTTGACGCCCGCGGCTACCCGCCGAGCATGCGCGAGATCGGCGAGGAGGTAGGGCTCACAAGTTCGAGCAGCGTGTCGCATCAGTTGCGCGTGTTGGAAGCCAAGGGCTTCATCCGCCGCGACCCGAACCGTCCGCGCGCTATCGAGGTACGCCTGCCCGAAGACATGCCCGGCTCACGCCGTTCATCACGAAGTTCGTCACGTCGTGGTGCGAGTGCGCGTCAAGACAGCGACGCGAGTGGGCTGAGCCGCATCGGGCACGATCTCAGCGACGAGTCGTACGACGAGACTGACAGTGGCGATGAACGTCCGGCCGCGACGTACGTCCCCGTGCTCGGGCGAATTGCCGCCGGTGGTCCGATCTTGGCCGAGCAGGCGGTGGAAGAAGTGTTCCCGTTGCCGGCGAGCTTGGTCGGTAGCGGCGATTTGTTCCTGCTCAAGGTCGTCGGTGATTCGATGATTGATGCCGCGATTTGTGATGGCGACTGGGTGGTTGTGCGCTCGCAGCAGAGCGCGAACAACGGTGACATCGTGGCCGCGTTGCTCGATGACGAAGCGACGGTGAAGACGTACAAGGCGCGCGATGGCCATGTGTGGTTGATGCCGCACAACGAGGCGTACTCCCCCATCGATGGCGATCATGCCCGAATTCTCGGCAAGGTGACTGCGGTCTTGCGCCGCATCTAATCCTGTTGCGGCAGTGTCTAACCCCCTGTGGCACAGGCGTTCTTGCCACGGCGCCTGAGTGGCGCGTCTCGACCAAGATCATAGTTTGAGGTACGAACCTGAAGTTAAACTGCAGGTTTGTACCCTTAAGGCAAGTTATTGAGGCGGTGGAGGGCGCCGCGTGCGGCGCTGGCGTCGGTCGTGTACCAAAGCGGCGGCATCGAAGCACGCAGATAGCGGCCGTACGCCGACGTCGCGAGCCGCGAGTCCAACACCGCGACCACTCCCCGATCTTCGCGGCTGCGGATCAATCGACCTGAGCCTTGGGCGAGTAGCAACGCCGCTCGCGGCACCGACACAGCCATGAAACCATTGCTCCCGGACTCGTCGGCGCGCTTGGAGCGAGCTGCGGTGAGCGGATCGTCGGGTCGCGGGAACGGGATTCTGTCGATGACCACCAGCGAACATGTATCGCCGGGTACGTCGACTCCTTGCCACAACGACATCGTGCCGAGCAGACTCAATGACGGCTGGTCGACGAACTGGCGGACGAGATCCGCGACCGAATCCCCCCGTTTGGCCACAAGCAGCGGACGGTCCTCGCGGTCGGCGAAACGGGCGGCGAGTACCTCGGCTGCGCGCTCGACTCCACGCCACGAACTGAATAGCGCGAGCGTACGTCCACCGGCGGAGTCGAGGAGGTCACCGAGTTCGACCAATGCCTCGTCGCTGACACCGTCGCGACCAGGACGCGGCAAATGCGCTGCGACATAGAGGATTCCTTGGTTGGCGAAGTCAAATGGTGAGCCAACGTCGAGACCGATCCACATCGCGTCCTGGTCAACGCTGGCCTCGAGCCCGACCGATGTTGCCAGCGGATCGAATGACCCACCCAACGTCAACGTCGCCGACGTCATCACGACCGGAGTTTGATCGAAGAGCTCCGATCGCAAAATGTGCGCCACCGACAACGGGGCGACGCGCAACACTGGTGCACGTCGATCACCGGGATCGAGCCACGCAACATCGGTGTCATCGAGGGACAGCAACGTTCCAGTGACATCGTGGATTTCCTCGATCGCGGCCCGTGCTTGTGATCGGGCTGCGGCATCATCGGGTTCGTCGTCTTTGCCGGCACGACCCACGGCCGCCATGTCGGCGAGGGCCGCGTGAGTCGCGTCGCGTACCCCAGTGAGTGCGAGCAACAACGAACCTTCGACGCGTTCAATGCGTTGGGGCCCAACGAGTTCCGAGGCCGTGAGGTCCAACTCGGTTCCGAGCAGCGCGGCCGCATCGTCGAGGCGGTCGTGCGTGACGGCGTCAATGTGACGGCGCACTCGCGACGCGGCTCGCTCCAACGCACGCGCGCCGAGCTCGACGGTGACGGCGGAGGTGGCACGGTCGACGAGCTCGTGGGCTTCGTCGATGACGACGGCCGCATGCTCGGGCAGGACGGGGATGTTTTCCAGTACGCCGATGGCGAGCATCGCATGATTGGTGACGACGATGTCGGATTCGTTGGCGCGCGCGCGGGCGAGTTCGGTGAAACACTCCTGGCCGTACGCACACTTCGAGGCGCCCACGCATTCGCGGCTCGTGACCGCAATCGAACGCCACACGCGCGGATCGAGCGCGCCTTCGTAGTCGTCACGATCGCCGGTCTCGGTCGTATCGGCCCAGGCGCGCAGGCGCTGCGATTGCTTGCCGAGCGCCGAGCGGGGGCTCTCGAATAGCGCGGCTTCGCTGTCGTCATCGTCGGCGGGTCCGCGATTGAGGCGATCGAGGCAGACGTAGTTGTGGCGGCCCTTGAGTACGGCATACGTCGGCCGATGACCCAACGCCGGTTCGAGCGCATCGGCCACTCGGGGCAGGTCGCGTTCGATCAACTGGTGTTGCAACGCGAGGGTAGCGGTGGCGACTACGACGCGACCGTTGCTCTGCGGGTGCGCGTTGGCCGCGAGGATCGATGGGACGAGATATGCCAGCGACTTCCCAGTGCCGGTCCCGGCTTGCACGAGCAAATGCGTCGGCGGGGCAAAGTCGTCGTTGTCAAAGTCGTCGTCGCTGCCGGGTCCGCTCGCGCGGCGTCGTCGCTGGGAAACAACGTCGAATACCGCTCGCGCCATCGCAATCTGCCCGTCGCGATGCTCGCCGCCGAGTGCATCGACCGCGAGTGCCAGCGCCTCATCCACGCCGAGTTTCGCAGCCTTCGGTGCGTCGTCCCGATCGGCCGGCGCCGAGGCCTGACTCGGTGCGGGATCGACAGAAGCGGAGCTCATCGAGGCATCGTGCCACCCACTGCGCACAACCCCCCGCTCCGCTCCACACCCCCGCCCCTCCGCATGCGTCTCAGATCCGTCCCCATGGACGACACAATCTGGCCACTCATCCGAGGGGTCCTCCCCGACGCGTAGGGTCAGCAGATGTCTTTCGATGTGTCCGCGGACGCGTACGCCGACTTCATGGGCAAATACTCGAGCCCCCTTGCGCCAAAGTTTGCCGACCTCATGAGGGTGGAGCCGGGCCAGCGTGTCCTCGATGTTGGTTGCGGTCCCGGAGCGTTGACCGATGAACTCGTACGCCGCGTCGGCGCCGATCACGTCACGGCGATCGATCCCTCGGAGTCGTTCGTCGCGTCTGTCGCGCTGAAATTCCCCGACGTGAAAGTGAGTCTCGGTGGGGCTGAGCAACTGCCCTATCCCGATGACGCATTCGACGTGGTACTCGCGCAGTTGGTGGTCCACTTCATGACCGACCCCGTCGCCGGACTCGCCGAAATGGCGCGTGTAACCAACCCGGGCGGAACGGTTGGCGCGAATGTCTGGGACCACTCCGGGATGCTCGGCCCACTGTCGATGTTTTCGCGGGCGGTTCGCGAGACCGACCCCAATGCGGCCGATGAGGCGAATCTTGCCGGCGCCAAGGAGGGGCAACTTGTCGCGTTTTTCGAAGCGGCGGGGATGATAAATCCGTCGGCTTCGGTGCTGTCTGTGTCTGTCGTGCATCCGAGTTTCGAGCAGTGGTGGCATCCCTTCACCCTCGGCGTTGGCCCATCAGGGGCGTACGTCGCAAGCCTGGATTCGGCGGCGCGAGAGCGGCTGCGGGCCCATTGCGAGACGTTGTTCCCGCGCGGGTCCTTCACCGTCGATGCCTCCGCGTGGGCGGTGTCCTGGCGCAAGCCGAGTTAGCGAGATCGCGTTGACGCCCGACGGACGCCGAGAGCCCTAGAAGGCCCCTTCATCGCGGGAACTCGGTGGGGGTTGACGCGCCGTGGTTGCCTCAAGGGCACCCTCAGGCACATTCATCGGTTGGCTGGGTTCCGGACCGGTGCCGTAGGCAACGCTGGGTTCGGGGCCAGTGCCGTAGGTCAGGGTTGCGGCGAGCGTGCTAAGGGTGGCCGCAATAGGAGCCACGAAGAGAGCGCCGAACGCTCGCAGTCTGAGTGAGCCGTATGTCCTCGTCCCGTCGGCAATCGAACCCTCGACGCCAGCCAAGTCCGAACGTCCCAAGGACACACCAATGCGCCACGCAATCACCGCAGCAATCCCCGCCGCCAAAGCTGCGCCGATCACGGTCGCGGGGCCGAAACGTCGCCAGCGCAAGTACGCCACCAGCCCGATGATCACGCCCACTACCAACATGGTGATCATGAACCAGCCGTCTTGACCAATGATCAGGCGATCTTCGCCGTCGAGGAAAAAGATCGAATCGCCGCGGACTTCCAGCAGCGGTCGTGGCGCGATCCTCAACCAGACGAACCCGGAAATGACACCGAGAACGGCCCCGATCGCGGCCAGTTTCACCACAACGAGAAGCGAATCCCGCCATCGGCGGCGTCGAAGCTGGGACGAAACCGGCACCGATTCCGAAGCGCTGGGCCCTGCCCAGGGATTGCCTTCGGGTGCGGGAACAAGGGCGCGTGAATCCGGCTCGGGATCGACGTCGAATGACTCGGGCGTGGAGGTCACGGCGTTGACGACGAGCCGGATGCGGGGGTCAGGCAAGCCGGTCCGAGCAGCGCTTTGAGATCACCAAAAAGCGCCGAGGTCGGCGCGACCCGGAACGCGTCATCGAGACGTACGACCGTCACCTTGGGACCCTGCGACAACCGCAAGTGCACCTCGGTCGCCCCGGGATGAGTCGCCAACACTTCCTTGAGCCGCTCGACCACCGGCGGCACACAACGCGCCATCGGCAAAGTCAACACCACCGGCCCGCTCGGGGCTTGGGCCAAATCCGGAACCGTCACGTCGAGGGCAACGAACTTCACGTCGTCATCGTCGGACTTGTCCAACCGACCGCGCACAAGCAGCACCGAGTCTTCGATGATCTTCGGACCCAACGTCGCGTAGGTCTGCGGGAACACCATCACATCGATGGCACCCTCAAGATCCTCCAGGGTCGCGATCGCCCACTGCCGACCCTGCTTGGTCGTCTTGCGCTGAACGCCGGTGATCAACCCACCGACGGTGACCACGACGCCGTCATTGCGATCGTCGGACAGCAACGACGCAATCGAGCAGTCCACCGCGGATGCCAACACGTGCTCGACGCCGTACAGCGGATGATCCGACACATAGAGCCCGAGCATTTCGCGCTCGAATTCAAGCAGCGTCTTCTTATCCCATTCGTCCGGCGGGATCTCAAAGTCCAAACCGTACGGTCGATCATCCGGTGCTGATTCCTCGTCGATGCCGAACAGGTCGAACTGCCCAATCGCCTCCGCCCGTTTGGTTTCCAGCACCGAATCGATCGCTTCGATGTGGATCGCGAGCAGTCCGCGGCGTACCTGTCCTAGCGAATCAAACGCACCGGCCTTGATCAGCGACTCGATCGTGCGCTTGTTGCACACGTTCTGATCGGCCTTGGCTAGGAAGTCCGCGAAGTCGCGATACAACCCTTTGGCGCGACGCGCCGCGACAATGGAGTCGACCACGTTGGTGCCGACGTTGCGGATCGCGGTCAAACCAAATCGAATGTCAGTGCCGCGCGGAGTGAAGTTCGCGTCGGAGTCGTTGACGTCCGGGGGTAACACCTTGATGCCCATCCGGCGACACTCATTGAGGTACATCGCCATCTTGTCTTTGTCATCGCGCACGCTGGTGAGCAAGGCGGCCATGTATTCCGCCGGGTAATTCGCCTTCAGGTACGCCGTCCAATAAGACACCAAGCCGTAGCCCGCGGTGTGGGACTTGTTGAATGCGTAGTCCGCGAACGGGACCAGGATCTCCCAAAGTTTGTTGATAGCGACATCGGAGAAGCCCTTGTCCTTCATGCCTTGGGAGAACGGCACGAACTCCTTGTCGAGGATTTCCTTCTTCTTCTTGCCCATGGCGCGCCGCAGCAGGTCCGCGCCCCCGAGGGAGTAACCCGCGACGCGTTGAGCGATGGCCATGACTTGTTCCTGGTAGACGATCACGCCGTAGGTGTCGCCGAGGATCTCCGCGAGTGGCTCTTCGAGCTCGGGATGGATGGCGACGACTGGCTTGCGACCGTTCTTGCGATCGGCGTAGTCGTTGTGTGCGTTGGCGCCCATGGGACCGGGTCGATACAACGCGAGTACGGCGGAAATGTCCTCAAAGTTGTCCGGCGCCATCGAGCGAAGCAAGGCGCGCATGGGGCTACCGTCAAGTTGGAACACCCCCAACGTGTCTCCGCGCGACAACAACTCATACGCGAGTTTGTCGTCGAGCCCCAACGTCTCCAGCACCACTGTCTCCGCGCGGTTCTTCTCAATGTTTTCCAGGCAATCATCGAGCACGCTCAGGTTGCGCAAGCCGAGGAAGTCCATCTTCAGCAGACCGAGGGATTCACACGCATTCATGTCGAACTGCGTGATGATCGCGCCGTCCTGATCGCGGCGCCACAGCGGAATCACGTCCATCAACGGCTCGCGACACAAGATGACCCCAGCGGCGTGCACACCGGGTTGGCGCTTCAAACCTTCCAAGCCGAGCGCGGTGTCAACGACTTGTTTCACGTCGAGTTCGGTCTCGTACATCGTGCGGAAGTCGGCGGCTTCCTTGTAGCGCTCATGCTTGGGATCAAAAGCCTGCGCTAACGTCAGGTCCTTGCCCATCAGGTTAGGCGGGAATGCTTTGGTGATGCGATCGCCGAGGACGTACGGATGTCCCAATGCGCGCGCTGAATCCTTTACCGCAGCCTTGGCCTTGATCGAGTTGTACGTCACGATCTGCGCCACGCGCTCTTCGCCGTACTTCGCGGTCGCGTAACGGATCATGTCAGCGCGTCGGCGTTCGTCGAAGTCGATGTCGATGTCGGGCATCGAGATGCGGTCGGGGTTGAGGAAGCGTTCGAACAGCAGACCATGCTTGATTGGGTCGAGTTCGGTGATGCCCAACGCCCACGCCAACACCGCACCGGCGGCAGACCCACGACCAGGCCCCACGCGGATCCCCTGCTCGCGCGCGTAGCGGCACAGGTCTGCGACGACCAGGAAGTAGCCCGGGAAGCCCATGTCGCAGACGACGCCGACTTCGTACGCCGCCTGGTTGCGATGCGTTTCCGGCACCGGCGTCGTCCCAAACCGCGTAACCAGTCCGCGCTCAACTTCTTTGACCAACCAGGACTCTTCGGATTCGCCCTCAGGGACGTGGAACTGCGGCATCAGACTTGCGTTTTCGTTGAACGTCACGTTGCAACGTTCCGCAATGACCAACGTGTTGTCGCACGCTTCGGGTAACTCGCTCCACACGTCGCGCATCTCGGCCGCGGACTTCAAATAGAAATCCGTCGCACTGAAACGGAATCGTTTCGTGTCGGCAACCTGCGCGCGTGTGCCGATGCACAACAACACATCATGCATCTCGGCGTCTTGGGGGTAGACGTAGTGCAAGTCATTGGTCGCCACGAGCGGCAACTTCAAGTCGCGCGCGATCTTGAGCAGGTCTTCGCGGTGTTTGCGTTCGATGCCGATGCCGTGATCCATCAACTCGCAGAAGAAGTTTCCCTCGCCGAGGATGTCGCGGAAATCCGCAGCAGCAGTGCGCGCTTGGTCGTACTTGCCGGCCTGCAACCAGCGGTTGACTTCGCCTGAGGGACAACCAGTTGTGGCGATCAGGCCTTTGCCGTATGTCTGCAGCAAGTCGCGATCGAAACGCTGTTTGTAGTAGTAGCCCTCCAGGCTGGCCATGCTGGAGAGACGAAACAGGTTGTGCATGCCTTCGGTGGTTTCGGCGAGCACCGTCATGTGGCAGTAGTTCTGGCGACCCTTGCCCGCTGAGGGATCTTCGCCGCCTTCTTCGTCGTAGCCGCCGCCGAAATCGAATGCCGATCGCTCAAAGCGACCTTGCGGCGCGTAGTAGCCCTCCATGCCGATGATCGGCTTGACGCCGGCCTTCTGTGCGGCCTTGTAGAAGTCGTACGCGCCGTAGAGGTTGCCGTGGTCGGTCATCGCGATCGCGGGCATACCCAGCGCCGCTGACTCCGTCAGTAGGTCAGTGACGCGCGCTGCGCCGTCGAGCATGGAGTACTCGGTGTGCACGTGAAGGTGGACAAACGAGTCGTTGCCACCCACGTCCGCGAGCCTCCCCTTCACCGTTGCCTGCGCTCTCGCGCGCTTGTTGTCGAACGCGATCCGGCTCACGAACCGCCGGCCTCGACGCGGCCGGGGAAGGCGGCTGGTCGGGAGTTCGACTCTAACCGGCGGGACCGTCTGAGGGCGTCAGGCGCCGGCGGCGAGTACGGCCAAAGCACGTGCTAGGTCCTCGGGGTAGTCCGATTCGAACGACACGCGCTCTCCGCGCGACGGGTGCTCGAAGGCCAGCCGGGTCGCGTGTAGCCATTGGCGGGTTAGGCCGAGGCGCTGGGCGAGGACGGGGTCCGCGCCGTACATCAGGTCGCCCACGCACGGGTGACGCAGGGCCGAGAGGTGCACCCGGATCTGATGCGTACGGCCGGTCTCGAGGTGGATCTCCAGGTGACTCGCGTGCGGGAACGCCTCGAGCGTGTCGTAGTGGGTCACGCTGGGCTTGCCACCGGAGACCACGGCCCACTTGTAGTCATGGGTGGGGTGGCGCTCAATGGGCGCGTCGACGGTGCCGCGGCTCGGATCAGGGTGGCCCTGCACGACGGCGTCGTAGATCTTCTCCACCTCGCGCTCCTTGAAAGCGCGCTTGAGCAGCGTGTAGGCCCGCTCGCTCTTGGCCACGACCATGAGTCCGCTCGTGCCGACGTCGAGTCGGTGCACGACACCCTGTCGCTCGGCGGCGCCGCTCGTGGAGATGCGATAGCCCGCACCGGCGAGGCCGCCGATGACGGTAGGCCCGGTCCAACCGGGGCTGGGATGTGCGGCGACGCCCACAGGTTTGTCCACGACGACAAGGTCTGAGTCGTCGTAGACGATGCGCAAGCCGTCGATCACCTCGACGTTCATCTCGACTGGGGCGGGCGGATCGGGCAACTCGACGTCAAGTGTTTGGCCGGCTTGGACGCGGTGGGACTTCATCGCTGGTGATCCGTCGACTTCGACGTGGCCAGCGGCGATCATGTCGGCGGCTTTGGTGCGCGAGATACCGAAAAGCCGACCCAGTGCCGCGTCGAGGCGTTCGCCTTCGAGACCGTCGGGGACTTCGAGCGTGCGATGGTCAGGCACTGTGGCGCGTACCGTCGAGGTCGATGCCGCGTACGGCGAGGATCACCATCAGGATGGCTGATCCGACGATGGCCATGTCCGCGCAATTGAACACCGGGTAATGCGGCAATTCGATGAAGTCCACGACATAGCCCTGAAAGCTGCCGGGTTCGCGGAACATGCGGTCGGCCAGGTTGCCGAGCGCACCGCCGAGCATCCCGCCGAGCGCGAGCGCCCACCAAGTGCTGCCGAGTTTTCTTGACGTACGGATGATGACGACAACGACGGCGAGCGCGATGCCGGTGAAGAGGAAGGTGTAGCCGGTGCCGAGGCTGAATGCCGCGCCGGGATTGCGGACCAGGTCGAGCTTGAGGAGATCGCCGATGACGTTGATCGGCGGTTGGTCGGTCAGTTTCGCCACGACCAACGATTTGGTGACTTGGTCGATAAGAAGAACGATCGCCGCGACGCCGAGAGTCACCCACATCCGACCGCGCTTTGTGACGCGCGCCGACGTTTCGCCCTCAGTCGGCCCGCCTACCGCGTCGGTCCCCGCTGCCGAACTGGCCCCCGTCGCCGTAGCCGCGTCGGTCCCCGTCGCCGTAGCCGCGTCGGTCCCCGTCACCGTACTTAGATCGGGGTCGGGCTGGGGGGAAGTCACCGCCGGAGCGTACGTCACCGTCACACCCACCCCGCCGAGTCGTCAGTTTTGGGTCACTGGCGTACGCCAAAGTGACCAAAAACTGACGACTCGGCGAAAGGGGGTAAAGGGCGGTAGGCGGTTAGCGGCGTTCTTCGCGGATTTTGTCGGCCATGCAGAGAGTGGCGCGGGGGACAGCCTGCAGGCGCAACTTGCCGATGGCTTTACCGCACGATTCACAGACGCCGTACGTCCCATCGTCGATGCGGGCCAATGCGCGCCCGACCTGGTCCATCATTTCGCGCGCATTGTTAGCCAACGACATTTCATGTTCGCGCTCGAACGTCTTCGTGCCCGCATCGGCTTGATCATCGCCCGCTCCGTCGCCGGAATCACGCAACAAGTCCGCGATCGCAACCTCGGCCGTACGGATCTCCTCGCGCAACCGATCCACATCGTCGAGTAGGTGGCGACGTACCTCGTTGAGTTCCTTCTTTGTCCACGGACTTTCGTCCTCGCGGACGACGAGTCGCTTGGGACGCGTGGGAAGTACGCCGGTGCCGGCCTTCTTCTTCGTCGACGAACTCTTCTTCGCGATAGGCGGTTTAGGCCACACAACCTTCGGCGGTTCAATCTTGGGAGCTGGCTTCGTCGCAGCCGAGGGCGCAGTCTTGGCAGCGAGCCCCGGCGAGCCATCGGACTTTTTCGCGGGCGCAGGTTTAGCGGCGCCTGATTTGCTCGCCGCCGCTGTCTTCACAGGGGCCGTTTTCGTAGGCGCAGTCTTTGCCGGCGCGACCTTCGCCGTCGGTGCAGTTTTCTTAGAGGCAATCGGCTTCGACGTGGTCGGCGACTTCGCGGCGGAGGCCTTTGTCGCAACTGCCTTCGCTGCACCGGCCTTTGTTGCCGTGGATTTGCTCGTGGCCGTGGCCTTCGTCGGCGCATTTTTCTTCCCAGCAGCAGCCTTGGATGCGGGCGCCTTCGATGCTGACTTCTTCACCGCGGGTGCCGCTGCCTTCTTCGCGGGCACAGACTTCGCCGGCGCAACTTTCGAAGGAACTGACTTCGCCGCTACAGCCCTCTTGGCCGGCGCCGTCTTCTTTGCCGCTGCCGTCGTCGCGGTCACTTTCGCGGCCACTTTCGCCGGGGCCGTTTTCTTCGCGGGCGCGGTCTTGCCTGACCCAGCCATGACGGCACTCCGATCCTCATCCCCGTCGCCGGATACGACGGTGAAACGCCTAGTCGGGAGCCAAAGGCTCCCGACAGACCGCGCAGAGGATAGGCCCGTGCCCTGCATGGATCAATGGGGCGCGCCCAAGATCAGCTCACCCATTACTCCCACAACGTCTCCGAACAGTCACGACCCAGCCGTTGCACGACACCACACACCTCCAGAAGCACTCGCGGACCAACGCGATCCGATCGTCGATTGGCCAGGGAGGTCGTACGCGCGCAGCCCACTGCCCACTATCGTGGGAGCGTCGTTAGCAAGCGTTGATGGGACACGTGCCCTCCTACGCCGCCACTGAGCGACCCGGGGACGGTGCGAGCCCGGGAGGCGGCAGGGGGACCACATCACCCTGAGTCGCCGGAAGAACGACCCGCTCGCCTGCGAGTTGGGTCCTGTAGAACCGGTCGCGACGACAGCCGAGAGGGCGCCGATGTGTGGGTCACCACCGCGATCGGCACCAAGGAGGGTGGTACCGCGGGCCGCGCCGACAGCGCGACTCGTCCCTTCGACGACAGCTAGCCCGCCATCAGCGAGCACATTCGCGGCGGGTCAGCGAATGAGTACGTCGCCGGAGGAAGCACGTGTACAACCCTGTCGATCCCAAGGTGGATCTGCCCGCGCTTGAGCATTCGATCCTGAGACTCTGGCGCGAACGCGACGTCTTCCATCGCTCGCTCGCCGCCACCGCAGACGGCCCGACCTGGGTCTTCTACGAAGGCCCGCCCACCGCGAACGGCCAACCCGGCACACACCACGTCGAAGCGCGAGTCTTCAAGGACGTCTTCCCTCGCTTCAAGACCATGAAGGGCTACCACGTCCCGCGCAAGGCTGGCTGGGACTGTCACGGCCTGCCTGTCGAACTTGCCGTCGAACGCGAACTTGGGTTCACCGTCAAGAGCGATATCGAGGAGTACGGCGTCGCCGAGTTCAACGCGAAGTGTCGCGAATCGGTGGTGCAACACGTCGACGAATTCCAGGCGATGACCGAACGGATGGCCTACTGGGTCGACCTCGACGACGCCTACTGGACCATGAACCCGGACTACATCGAAAGTGTGTGGTGGTCGTTGAAGACCATCTTCGACAAGGGTCTGCTGGTCCAAGACCACCGCGTCGCGCCGTACTGCCCGCGCTGTGGCACGGGCCTGAGCGATCACGAACTCGCACAGGGCTATGAAACCGTCGTCGACCCGTCGGTGTACGTCCGGTTCCCGCTGCTGCCCGACGGGACTGCCGAGACGGCAAGCGAAGGTGGAACGGCTACACCGCAACTGGCACAGCGCTATCCGGGGATTTCGTTACTCGTGTGGACCACGACCCCGTGGACGTTGGTGTCTAACACCGCCGTCGCGGTCCAGCCCAACGCGACCTATGTCGTCGCGCGTACGGCCGACGGCGACACAGTCGTCATTGTGGACGTATTGGCCGACCAACTCCTCGACAACTATGAGGTGCTCGAGTCGATCTCCGGACGCGACCTCGAACGCCTGCGCTACCAACGCCCCTTCGACCTCATCGATATCGACGACGCGCACTACGTCGTGCTCGCTGACTACGTCACCACTGACGACGGCACTGGGCTGGTCCATCTCGCGCCCGCGTTCGGTCCCGACGACTTGATCGCGGCCCGGACGTACGGCCTCCCCGTGGTCAACCCCGTACGCGGGGACGGCACCTTCGACGTGGACGTACCTCTTGTCGGTGGCATGTTCTTCAAGAAGGCCGACGACACACTCGTAGCCGACCTCGAAGCACGCGGGCTGCTCTTTCGACATGTCAGTTATGAGCACTCCTACCCGCATTGTTGGCGCTGTCACACACCGTTGCTCTACTACGCTCAGCCGTCGTGGTACATCCGCACCACCGAAATCAAAGATGCGTTGCTGCGTGAAAACGAGACCACCAATTGGTTCCCCGACACGATCAAGTGGGGCCGGTACGGCGACTGGTTGAACAACAACATCGATTGGGCCCTGTCCCGCAACAGGTTCTGGGGCACGCCTCTCCCCATTTGGCGATGCGACAGCGGCCACCTCACTGCGATCGGATCGCTGGCAGAACTCAGTGAACTCAGCGGCACCGACGTGTCGGCACTTGACCCGCATCGGCCGTACGTCGACGACGTGACACTGCCGTGCCCTGATTGCGGCGAGACAGCGACTCGGGTGCCCGAGGTCATCGACGGTTGGTACGACTCAGGCGCGATGCCTTTCGCCCAATTTGGCTATCCGCATCGCAACGTGGACCTGTTCAACGCTCGCTATCCCGCCGACTTCATCTGCGAAGCCATCGACCAAACCCGCGGCTGGTTCTACACGCTAATGGCCGTCGGCACGCTCGTCTTCGACAAGTCGTCGTATCGCAACGTGCTCTGTCTCGGCCACATCCTCGACGACGAGGGCCGCAAAATGAGCAAGCACCTCGGCAACGTGCTTGAACCGATCTCGCTGATGGACGAACACGGCGCCGATGCTCTGCGCTGGTTCATGCTCGCTGGCGGATCACCGTGGCAGGCCCGTCGAGTCGGACACGCAACGATTCAGGAGGTCGTACGCAAGACGCTGCTGACCTACTGGAACACGGTGTCCTTCCAATCCCTCTACGCCCGGACCAGCGGGTTTGAGCCGTACCTAACCCCGACACCGCCTGTGGCACAACGATCATCGCTGGATCGCTGGGCTCTCTCGGAAGCGCATCGGGTCGCCCGCGAAGTCGATGACGCGTTAGAGGAATTCGACACTCAGCGTGCGGGTCGGGTCATCGCTAACTACGTCGACGACTTATCCAACTGGTACGTACGCCGATCACGGCGACGATTCTGGGACGGCGATCCTGCCGCGCTCGCGACGTTGCACGAATGCCTCTACGTCGTCACGCTGCTGATGGCGCCGTTCACGCCGTTCATCACCGAACAGGTGTGGCAGGACATGTTCACCTCCGTGAGCACGGAACTCCCCGACTCCGTGCATCTCGCCTCATGGCCAACGATCGACGGGTCCCTCATCGATGACAAGTTGCGTGACCAGGTCGAGCTCGTACGCCGCCTTGTCGAACTCGGTCGGGCCGCGCGCGCAAGTTCGGCGATCAAGACGCGTCAACCGTTGGGTCGCGCGTTGGTGTCAGCGCAGGGGTGGGCGGCACTACCGGGCGACTTGCAATCTCAAGTCCTCGACGAAGTCAACGTTGAAGAGATCGTGGTTCTCGACGGGGACACGGACCTCGTCGCAGTCAGCGTCAAAGCAAACTTCCGCAACCTTGGTCGCCGCCTTGCCACCACAACACCGGCCGTCGCTGCGGCCATCACCTCAGCGGACCCAGCGACACTGGTCACGGCCATGCGCAGCACAGGAACCGCGACGGTCAGCGTCGACGGCAACGACGTACTGCTCGAACCCGATGACGTCCTCATCACTGAAACGCCGCGAGAGGGGTGGGCGGTGGCCACCGAACACGGGGACACATTGGCCCTGGACCTCAACATCACCGAGTCCCTTCGCTCTCGCGGTCTCGCGCGTGAATTCGTCCGGCTGCTCCAGGATGCACGCAAGATTGACGGCCTCGACGTGTCCGATCGCATCGCGCTTACCTGGCGTGCGAATGATCCTGAGGTCAGTGCCGCGTTACGTGAGCATCAAGAGTTGATCGCCGCGGAGGTCTTGGCCGTCGACTACACCGAGGCCATTGGCGGCGAGTTCACCCACACTGGCAACGACCTGGGCTGCGACTTCACCCTCGTACGCCGTTAGTGCTGTCCCACCGGTTGCTTAAACGCCGCGGATCGGCTGGGAACCAACCGTAAGCCCAGGATTGGCGAGGCTAGTGGCGCGAGTCAGCCCTGCTGAGGTGGGGCTGACGGTGCCTCGGGGGTGAACGGTGAGAACGGTGACGTCGGCTGCGCCGGAGCCGGTGGAACGACCACGGCAGGAGCCGGTGGGCTCACGACCGGGGCAGCAACGACCGGGGCAGCAACAACCGGGGCAGCAACAACCGGGGCGGGAACGGCAAGAGTCGGAGCAGCGGGAGCAGCAGGTGCCGACACCGCAGGTGCTGGCGCTGGAGCCACTGCGGTTGCACCGGCGTCTTGGCCCTTTTGCTCAAGGTCACGCAGTTGTCCCTCGAGGTAGGACCGAAGACGGCTGCGGTATTCGCGTTCGAAGGCGCGCAATTCGTCCACGCGACGCTCCAACGACGCACGTTCGGCATCGGCCTGAACGTTGAGGTTTTCAGCGCGGGTACGCGCCTCGGCCACGATCTGTTCGGCCTCGACATGAGCGGCCTTGACGTGCTCGTCAGCGGTCCGTTGGGCTAATTCCAACATTCGCGCTGCCTCCGCCGATGGGGCAATCGCGGGGGCAACTGGGGCTGGCGGCGCTTGGACGGGAATGGGCATCGGTACGGGTGGCGGTGGCGCCATCGCTGGGATCGGCGGGGCGGCAGGTGCGGTCGGAATGGGAGCTGTGGCAGCCATGCCACCGCCCGCGGCCAACGCGGAGCGCAGGTCGTCGTTCTCCTTGTGTAGACGAGTCAGTTCGAGTTCGACCTCGTCGAGGAACTTGTCGACCTCATCGAGGTCGTACCCCTCACGAAAGCGAACAGTGGAGAACTGCTTGTTACGCACATCCTCAGGGGTCAAGGCCATCAGGTCACCTCGGCTAGTCGGGCGATTGTCGAACTGCGTGGTCGTACCGGATCGTCGGCGGGTGAGATGCTGCTAAGGATCGTAGACGCTGATGATCTCGCAGGTGTCGCGGGACCTCAGATTTGCCCGGTCACCTGGATCAGGACGACCACAATCAAAAACAACACCATGAATGCCAGATCCAGGGATACCTGACCGATGCGAAGCGGCGGAATCACTCGACGAAGCAGTTTTAGCGGCGGATCGGTGAGGGTGAAGACACCTTCAACGATGACCAGAGCCACGCCGCGAGGTTCCCAACTCCGGGCAAACATAAACGTGTAATCCAGCACGATTCGCCCGATAAGGACGACCAAGTAGAGGGTGAGTAGCGCACTAATCCACTGACCCGCGACGTGCACGAATTCCTCGCTTCAGTGAGTTGATCAGTGCCCGAGTCTGTGGCCAACGCCGGTCAGTTACCTCGTTAGGATTGGTTAAAGAAGCCACCTTCGCGCAATTGCTCGCGCGCCGCAGCCGCCACGTCAACGTTTGTAGGACTCAGCAAGAACACTTTGTTGGTGATCCGCTGAATGGATCCCTCAAGTGCGAACACCAAGCCGGCCCCGAAGTCCACGATGCGTTTGGCGTCGGAGTCGTCCATCTCGGTGAGGTTCATGATGACGGGGGTTCCGCGACGGAACTCTTCGCCAATCTCACGCGCGTCGTTGTAACTGCGCGGGAGCAGGGTGCTGATTCGGTTCAGATCAGTCATGTCGACTTGCGGTGCCGGTCGCTGACGCACGGCAGGTGCAACGGCCGTGTCGTCACGGAACTCACGCGTCGGTCGTACGTCGACCGTGCGCGCTGGCCGCGTCTCGACGTGCGTACGTGGCTCGGACTGATACCGCTCATCGGCCCGACTACGGGGCTCGTCGGCGTACTCATCCGCGTACTCGCCATCAATATCGTCCTCGACTAAGCCGAGGTAGACCGCCATCTTGCGCATCCCGCTGGCCATACCGATGACTCCTCACGACCCGAGGTGCGGTCCTCCCGCACTGGCGCGACGTTACCCGAGTGGGGCGCGTGCGCCGAGTACCGCGCTCCCCAGCCGCAGGTGTGTCGCGCCTGCGGCCACCGCCTGTGGCCAGTCCCCGGACATGCCGGCCGAGATCACCGTCGCTCGAGGAGCCATCCGCCGGAGCGCCTCGGACGCCTCCCGAAGTCGGGCAAAAGCCGCAGCCGCATCGCCCCCGAACGGCGCCACGGCCATCACCCCAGCAAGTCGAAGCCGTCGCGCTTCGAGCACCGCGTCGATTAGTTCGGGGATCTCGCCGGCCTGTACGCCGTGACGTGCGCTGCGTTCGCCGGACGCACTGGGATCCAGATTCACCTGAATGAGTACGTCGATGTCGCGCCCAACTCGATCGGCGCCTTGATCCAATGCCGGCACCAATTCGAGTCGATCGATGGAATGAACGACATCGGCGTACCGCGCAACCGACGCGCACTTGTTGCGCTGCAAGCCGCCGATGAAATGCCACCGCAGGTGCAGGTCGACGCACGCAAGTGACTTTGCCCGAGCTTCCTGATCGCGATTTTCGCCGAGATCCATGAGGCCTAATGCGGCCAATCGACGTACGTCGTCGGCTGGCCACGTCTTGGTCACCGCGATCAGCGTGATGTCGCGGGCGTGACGCCCAGCGGCAACGGCGACCGCATCGATGCGCGAACGCAGCCCACTTAGATTCGTCGCCAGTTCAATCGAACGCGCATCGCTAGCGCGTAGTGATGATGGGTCCGTCACGATGATGATCCTCGACGGGTCGTGATTGTGATCAGTGCGCCGTGACGCCCGGTGACCCCGTCGCGGCGATAGGAGAAGTAGTCGTGAGATTCATAGGTGCACGGCCCGACCTTCGTCACTGACACACCGAGGCGTGCGAGTTGCGCGGCGACTCCGGATCGAACGTCCAACGACACATGGCCCGTGGCACTCAGCGACGCCGCTGCCGGTTCACGCCGTACGACCTCGTCATATCGAGCCTGATCGACCGGATAACAACGCCCACAGATCGCGGGACCGAGCACGCATTCGATCCGTTCCACCTGGGCGCCGACGTCGACCATGGAGTCGATCGCAACGAGGGCTACACCGGAGGCGAGCCCGCGCCATCCCGCATGAACGACGGCGATCACTGCATTCTCCGGATCCGCCATCACCATCGGTACACAATCGGCGGCCATCGCGAGTAACGCAATTCCCGGCGTACGGGTCACGAGCCCATCGACGTTGCTGACGTCGTCGCACGTGGCCTCGTCGACGACGCCGATCGATGACCCATGTACGGCCCGGATCGCCACAACCCTCGATGCCAACTCTGTTGCGGAGTCTGAAAGTCCGGCGTTCGCCGATGGTGAGACAAGGCGTCGGGCTGCCGTACGGCGATTGGCCAGAACCGCTGACTCCGTATCTCCCACGTGAGTCGCAAGGTTCATCTCGTCGTACGGCCGCTCACTGGATCCACCGAGACGATCGGTAAACAGCCAGCGAATCCGTGGCCCACAGGTTCCGTCGATCATGCGCGCCGAGACGTCAAGCTACGAAGTTGACGGTTCGACGCGTGCACGAAACGACGTCTCCCTTGCGACTTCAACCATGCCGAACTCTTACTTCAAGAAATCAGGTACGTCGAGATCATCGTCGCCGGCATCATCGAAGACGATGCGCCGTGGCTCTTTACGCGGCTCGGTCGGAGTGACGGGAATCGACGGTGTTGCGCCGGCCGCGGCGACCGCACCTGCGGTCTCGACCGCTAGGGGGGTTTCGTCAGCAACTCGACGGGTGACCGTCGTGACGCGTCGCGTCGGAACCCCACCGTCGAACCCGGCTGCGATCACGGTGACCCGCAATTCATCGCCGAGGGTGTCGTCGATGACGGCACCGAAGATCAAGTTCGCTTCGGGATGCGCAGCGTCCTGGACCAAGCGCGCTGCCTCGTTGATTTCGAACAGCCCCAGATCGCTGCCCCCCGAGAAGGACAGCAGCACCCCGTGGGCGCCGTCGATGCTGGCCTCCAGAAGTGGTGAGGAAATTGCCTGTTCGGCCGCCACAATGGCCCGGTCATCTCCGCGGGCAGAGCCGATGCCCATCAGGGCTGAGCCCGCGCCCTGCATGACGCTCTTGACGTCGGCAAAGTCCAGGTTGATCAGGCCGGGGGTCGTGATGAGGTCCGTGATCCCCGAAACACCTGAGAGCAGTACCTGGTCGGCCTGCCGGAATGCGTTGAGCACGCTGATCGTGCGATCTGACAGCGACAGCAAACGATCATTGGGAATGACGATGAGTGTGTCGACCTCGGCGCGCAAATCATCTATGCCGGAATCGGCTTGCACTGAACGGCGCTTGCCTTCGAAGCCGAACGGACGAGTCACGACGCCGATGGTGAGCGCGCCCATGGATCGCGCGATTTTCGCCACCATCGGAGCTCCTCCGGTACCGGTACCGCCACCTTCACCGGCGGTCACGAACACCATGTCGGCACCCTTGAGGACTTCTTCGATTTCTTCGCTGTGATCTTCAGCCGCACGACGACCAACTTCAGGGTCGGCACCAGCACCCAGACCGCGGGTGAGTTCACGTCCGATGTCTAACTTCACATCGGCGTCACTCATCAACAGCGCTTGTGCGTCTGTGTTGATCGCAATGAACTCGACGCCTTTGAGTCCGACTTCAATCATGCGATTGACGGCGTTAACGCCACCGCCACCGATACCCACGACCTTGATGACAGCGAGATAATTCTGTGGAGCAGCCACGACCCTGTAGTCCTCTCGTCTATTGCGGTCCCCCTTGACCGCAATCACTCATGCCGTTGTGACCCGGGGGATCGGATCAATCCTGCGATGAGCGGTAGTGAAACTAGGTCGAGTGGAGTGCGCGATGTCGTACGACTCGAGTGCGTGCGACCACATGCAGTTCCGACCATCACCGGGCTGGCTTCCTCGTCCATCCCCGTGATTCTCCAACTCTCACTCTTTACTTGAGAGCGAGGTTGGTGTCAACCTTCAGTCGCGGGTGAGACTAGGACGGTCGTCGCAGGTCTGGCAAGCCGCCCGCGTAAACCCGACGGATATCGGCGGCTCTCGCCCTTGATTGCCTGGGGTTCGCCTCGCCTCCGGATCACCATGGCGTCACTGGTGCGGACTTGAATCCAATGTCGTGATCCGCCCAGAGGCGATGAGCGCATCAAACTGCGTGCCACCAGGACGCCATTGCACGTCGATGTCTTTGCGGGCGCAATCGCTAACCCACGCAGCGCTCAACTGATGCAAAGCGCGGACATCGGCGGGGTCGGGCACTCCTCCCCCGCACATTGCCCGGCAAGTGAAATCTGCGCGGCCTTCGGCATCACAATGACCACCGGTGGGGAACATTGCACCGACGAATTGATGACGTTGCTCGAGCAATATTCGCGACACCATGGCGGAGCGATTGCATCGATGCGGTCGCGCCGAACACAGCAACATGGCGACGTCATCAAGTTCGTCGAGGACCGGCGCCATCAACTTCGACAAGCTCTCGTTGGCGTCGAGCAACACCACACCATTCACGGTCAAAGTTGCTGCGCCATCGCGCGCAAGAGTGGCCGCTTGGTGGACGACCACGGCGCCGCCGGCAGAGTGACCGACCAAGACGAGACCGAGGGAACTGATGTCGAACCCCACGATAGCGTCGATCACTCCGTGAGCGACGGCAGTGTCATAGCCTGCGATCACGCCCGCAAGGTATGGGCCATCGTTGAGCGTCCGCGGTCGTCGAAACGAGGAGACGTGCGGGCGGGCCACCACGAATCCGGCGTGGACCAACACAGCGGTGTATGCATCGAGATGACTCGGTTGGCGGGCAAAACCGTGGTGCAGCCAGACGTGGCCGACGGTGTCAGTGACGCCGCGATCCGGTGCCCACGTGAGCATCACCGGGATCGCCGGAAACGACGCTCCGGGGTGTCGATCGGACCCGGTTTCTCCGATGGGCGCGGTGATCAGCTCGGATCGAGAGCCGGTGCCTGGCGCCGACGGTTGTGACGTTGAGGTCATGGGAGGCTCCTGTCATGCGGGTGAACTAGGAACGGGTGGTGGGGAGCAGGGGCGCCGATACGTCATACACCCGCGCCGGGTGCGCCAATAACGCCCGAAGAACGGTCGCTTTGAGTCCCGCATCCCCGATGCCGCCCCACCTCACCTGGGACCCACCCAGCAAGGTCAGGCGTACGTCCTCGGGCCCGACCGCTCCCACGATCAAGACTCTCGGTCGCAAGTCAGCGGGAAGCATGGCCGCAACTGACAGCGCAGCACTGGTCGCGGGGGTGTGGAGGTCCACCGCCACCGACTGACCGCTGGTGGTCCGAAGCAACGGCAAGCCCGTCGGCGCGACGGCCACCGATGCAATCACTGCACCACTGGCATCAACGAGAGAGACGCCGGTGCTGGATCGCAGCGCCGCCACCGGTACTCGAGCCACCACAGACACGGTGAGAGTGCGCGGCCACGACCGAGTGACCGTGGCCGAGGCAACGCTCGGGATCCGTTCGATGCGCGACTCGATGTCAGCAACATCGACGCGTGCAAGTGGAACGCCGTCAAGATCCCCGACCGCGATCCGGACTGCCTCTGCGCTGACGCTTGCCGGCGCCTGCACCTTGACATCGGAAACGGTCAGAACCGACGACCAGCCAACGAGCCACACCAATCCCCCGGCGATCACGAGGATCAGCGGAACCACGAGTCGACGGATCATCACGAACGCGGCCCAGCCGCCGCCGTCGGCTTCTGCTCGCGTTCACGCAGCAGCTCCAACACTTCCGGGCCAATCATCGAAATGTCCCCCGCGCCGAGTGTCATCACGATGTCGCCGGCACGGGAGCGGTCAGCAAGTTCGCGGGCCACCGCAGACCACGACGGTTCGAACAGGACTTGGCTAGCAGGAAGAGGCACATTGCTGGCCATTGACTGTCCCGACGCCCCTGGGATCGGGGTTTCGCCAGGCGCGTAGACCTCCAACACCACGACTTCATCGGCCAGCCCCAAAGCCTCGCCGAATTCGCGGGTGAACATGGCCGTGCGGTAGTAGTGGTGCGCTTGAAATGCCACCACGAGTCTGCCCGCGCCGACGACTCGTCGCGCCGCGGTTAACGTCGCGGTGATTTCGGTGGGGTGGTGAGCGTAGTCGTCGTAGAGACGTACGCCGGCTGCACTACCGCGAAAGTCGAACCGACGTCGGGTACCCGTGAACGACTCGATACCCGCCCTCAACGCGATCGGGTCGAACCCCAACGCCATCCCAGTGGTGAGCGCGGCTGTCGCGTTTCGGATGTTGTGAACTCCGGGGACCGCGAGTCGGATCGTCCTCAGGCGCTCGTCGCCGTGCACGAGGTCGAAGGTCCATGCATGGGTACTCGCAGTTGTCGTTGCACCGGACGCGTCAGCGTCGTCGACGCCGAGGGTCACGATGTTCTCGATGCGGCACTTCGCATTCGCGGCTTCGCCGTACGTCCGCACATCGACGCCGAGTGCGCGCGCAGAGTCAGCCAGACGTGCGCCGCCCGCGTCGTCGATACACACTGCGAGTACGCCGTTGCGCGCGCCGACACCACGCGCGAAGTCGACAAAGCCCGTTTCGATCGCATCGAAAGATCCCCAGTAGTCCAGATGATCTGCCTCGACATTGGTCACGATCGCGGCCTCAGCCTCGAGTTGAAGAAACGTCCCGTCGCTTTCGTCAGCTTCGACCACGAAGAAGTCCCCGCTGCCGAGGTGGGCGTTGCTGCCCGTCTCATTGAGTTCACTGCCAATGGCGAACGACGGATCCGCACCCGCGTGCTGCAGGGCCACCGTGAGCATCGACGTCGTGGTCGTCTTACCGTGCGTCCCTGCGACCGCAATTCCGCGTTGCCCCCGCATGACCTCCACCAACGCCTCCGCGCGGGACAACACGACGAGGTCTCGGCGACGTGCTTCAGCCAATTCCACATTCGTCTCGGGGATGGCGGTGGACACGACGACAGTGCGCGCGGCAGTTGGACCCTCGCCCAGGTATTCCGCGTGATGACCGATATGAATGGTGGCTCCTAAGGCCCGCAAGTTCGCGAGTCGCCGGGAATCTTTGGCGTCGCTTCCTGACACCTCGATACCGCGAGCCAGCATGATCCGGGCAATGCCGGACATCCCTGCGCCACCGATTCCGACGATGTGAAGTGGGCCTAGCGAACGTAACCGAGCGAGCGCGGTAGCCGCACTCGCGGTGGCTGGCATCGAACTCATGTGCGCGCCTTCGACGTTGCTGCTTCCTCGACCAAGTTCGCCAACGTTTCATCCGCGTTGCGGTGTCCATGCCTCGCGGCGCGTGCTGACATCTCCACGAGTCGGTCGTGATCGAAGATGAGAGCAATCATGTGGCGATTCACCCAGTCAGTGCTCAGGTCACCGTCGTCAATCAGCAACCCACCCCCATCGCTGACAACGGGAAGTGCGTTGAGCCGTTGTTCCCCGTTGCCCACCGGCAACGGCACGTAGACCGCCGGAAGTCCGACGGCTGCAAGTTCGGCGCACGTCATCGCACCAGCCCGACAAAGCGCGAGATCGGCCGCGGCATAGGCAAGATCCATACGATCGACATAAGACTGCGCCACATAGGCCGGTCCGTCGTCGTCGCGCAGCGCCTCGGCTCGTTTCAAGGCCGTTTCGTGTCCGGGCCCGGCAACGTGCAGAACTTGAATCCCCGCGGCTCGAAGTGTGTCCAGACTCGCCTCAAGGACCTCGTTGAGGTGACGCGCACCCTGGGAACCGCCAAATATCAACAGCACCGGCTCGTGTGGATCCAAGCCAAACCACACTCGAGCGTCATGACGACGGGCCGCTCGATCGAGACCGGAAATGGCTGGGCGCAGCGGCAACCCGATGGTTCGTGCGTGCGGCAGACCTGAGCCGGGCACGGTTTCGGCGACGTACTGCGTGAATCGCGCGCCAAGGCGATTCGCGAGCCCGGGTCGAGCGTTCGCTTCGTGAACCACGATCGGGATGCGTCGTCGACGCGCCGCGAGGTACGCCGGTGTTGCCACGTACCCACCGAATCCGACGACGACGTCAGCATTGGTGCGGTCGAGTACGTCCGCAGCCGCGCGCACAGCCATGCGCATCCGGGAGGGGACGGCGAACAATCCGCCGCTGGGTCGTCGTGGCATCGGAACTGCCGGGATCAGCGCCAGGTCGTATCCGCGCGCTGGAATCAACGTCGTTTCCAACCCGCGCGCCGTACCCAGGGCAGTGACACCGACGGCTGGGTCGCGTCGTCGTAACGCGTCGGCCAGATTCATCGCTGGCTCAATGTGGCCCGCGGTACCACCGCCGGCAAGTACGACGTGCACCCGGTCACCTCACCCCACGACGGCGGGTGGCGGCCATTACATTGCGGCGTGCGCGTCCATCACGTGATTCATCGCTGTCGATTTGCGCACGTCGTGCTCCTTCGGCTCGAGCGAACGCCATCAACATCCCCAACGACATGAGCAGCGGAAGTAACGACGATCCGCCGTAAGACAACAACGGCAAAGACACTCCGGTGATGGGTAGCAACGACAAGACTGCGCCGACGTTGACGAGTGCCTGAGTCACAATCCATGCCGCGATTCCGGTGGTAGCCAAGCGGACAAAGGGATCGGTGGTCGCACGCGCCATCCGAACCGCCACCGCGACGAGGACGGCGAACAATCCCAACACGGTCAACGTTCCCAACAGCCCGAGCTCTTCACCGACCACGGCGAAGATGAAGTCGGTGTGAGCTTCCGGCAGCGAGCCCCACTTTTCTCGGCTAGCGCCGAGTCCAAGCCCGAACCAGCCGCCGGAGGCCAACGCATACTGGCCGTGCAAGGCCTGCCAGCCCGATCCCAGCGCGTCCGAGGAGTGATTCCACCACGAAGTAAAGCGTTCGACGCGGTAGGGCGCCGCGATGGACAGCGCCAGCACGCCGGCGACAACAACAGCGGTCAAGGCAACAAACAAGCGAAGCGGTGCACCGGCAACGAACAACATCGCGGCGACGATAGGGATGATCACCAGCGTGGTGCCAAGGTCGCCTTCGAGAATAATCAAGCCAAGGATGAGGGCGGTGACGGGAACCAGCGGGATCAGGAGGTGCTTCCATTGGTCGAGCAGCGCATCCTTGCGGGCGAGCAAGTCAGCGCACCAGATCACCAACGCGATTTTGGCGAATTCCGATGGCTGGAATCGGAACGGACCACTGATCGCGATCCAGTTACGTTGACCGGCGACCTGCACGCCAATCACGAGTACGGCCACCAACGCAACCAACGCGAACAACAGCGCCGGATAGGCGATGCGGCGATAGAACGTGACGGACCGCCGCGACATGATCAGCATCAGAACCACCCCAACGACGGCGAACAGCGCCTGTCGGCTGGCGAGGGTGAAAGACGATCCGTGGACGCGAAGCGATAACACACTCGACGCGGACAGCACCATGATGACGCCGAGAAGGAGCAACAACAACGACGTACCCAAGAGCAGGTAGTACGGACTCAACGGGTGATGCGAGAGCCAGCTACCGACTCCGCGGCGCGGCGTCGCGAGTGCATATGTCGCTGACCGGTCTGCATCCAAGCGGGACGTCGACGCGGAACCATGTGGAGCGCGTGTATCACGCAGGTCCACCACTTCGGGGCGCGCAGATGTGCGGTTCGCGTTAGAGGGCGTACGACGACCAGGGGGAAGAGTTCGCACGACGCGTCACCGAGACCTGGCGGTCGGCGAGTCGTCGCTGCCCGGTGCTGGCTGCCCCGGTGAGATCTGTGCAGTCTGTGCGGCCATTGCGCCGACAGCATCGGCGAAGGCGTCACCTCGCGCGGCGTAGTCGCGGTACATGTCCCACGATGCGCATCCGGGCGCCAGCAACACCGTGTCGCCAGGGCGCGCGAATGCGACAGCAGCGTGCAGGACGTCGAGCATGGCTCCAGTGTCGGTGCGATCGACCTCTGCGACCGGTACATCCGGTGCGTGTCGCTCGAGCGCGGCACGGATCACCCCCCGATCGGCACCCAACAGGACCACACCACGCATCCGGTGCGCCTCGGCAAGCACGAGTTCGTCAAATGGTTGACCCTTGGCCAGTCCCCCCGCGATCCAAACGACCGAGTCGTAGGCGCGCAACGAGGTGAGTGCCGCGTGGGTATTCGTGGCCTTGGAGTCATCGATAAAACGCACTCCCTCGACCTCGCCGACGTCGGTGATGCGATGCCCGGCGGGAGTGAATGCTCGAAGCCCCGCGCCAACCGAGGTGGGCTTGACGCCGTACGCCCGTGCCAACGCGGCCGCTGCCAAGGCGTTGGCGACGTTGTGCGGCGCAAATGGCGTGACGTCGTGGACGCTGGCAAGTTCCAGCGCGCTGTCGCGACGATTGTCGAGGAAAGCTCGGTCCACGAGGTACTCGTCCACGACGCCGAGCATCGAGGGAGCCGGCGTACCCAAGGTGAATCCGATCGCACGCGCCCCCTCGATGACGTCGGCTTCAGCGACGAGGCGTTCGGTCTCGGGATCGGCAACGTTGTAGACGCAAGCCAGTTGCACGCGCTCGTAAATCTGGGCCTTGCTGTGACGGTATGCCTCGAACGAACCGAAGAAGTCAAGGTGGTCGTCAGCCACGTTCAGACACGCCGACACCAGTGGGCTCATCGAGTGCACGAACGGCAGTTGCGGTGCACCCACTTCAATCGCGATTACGTCGAGGTCGTCGTGCATGA